>DATAKH010000150.1:0-3080 GCA_036261735.1 Sphingomicrobium sp. | reverse complement strand
GGCCATTTTCCCTGAACGCCGGCCGCTCGACCGTCCCGTCGAAATCAACGTCATGGCAGGCGGCAAGAAAGTAGACTGCGCCGAGCGCGCAAATGGCATGGGACAATTTTTGCAGCAGCCTCATCCCCGCAACCTCGCGATGGCTTTCTAGACACCGACCCAGTCTCCGGCAATGACACGGCACGATGGCTCTCTCCCGCGCCCGCGTCGTCACTCTCAATGCTGCCCTGGGTCCGCTCGACTATCGTGTACCCGACGGCATGGCGGTCGAGCCCGGCTCGGTCGTCGTCGCGCCGCTCGGGCCGCGGCAGCTGATCGGCGTCGTCTGGGAGCCGGAGCGGCTTCAAACCGAGGAAGTCGGCGACAATCGGCTCCGCCCTCTGATCTCGGTGATGGAGGTGCCGCCTGTCCCGGCCGCGGTCCGGCGGCTCGTGGAGTGGACAGCGGACTATTATCTCGCGCCGATTGCATCGGTGCTGAGAATGGTCCTGCCTTCGTCGGCAGCGCTCGAGGGTCCACGCCAGCTGACCGAATATGCGCCGACCGGCCGCACCCCCGACCGCCTTACTCCGCAGCGCGAGAAAGCGCTCGCCGGAATCGAGGGTCGGCAGGGTACGATCCGCGAGCTTGCCGAACACGCGGGGGTCAGCGATTCGGTCATGCGCGGACTGGTCAACGCCGGCGCGCTTGAGCCGGTGCAAGTCACCGCCGACAGGCCACTCGCCTGCCCGGACCCCGATTTCGCGCCGCCCGAGCTGACGGATGAACAGAAATCGGCCGCGAAGTCGCTGTCCGGCACCATCGGCAGCGGATTTGACCCGGTCCTGCTCGATGGCGTGACCGGTTCTGGCAAGACGGAAGTCTATTTCGAAGCCATCGCGGAATGCCTTCGCCAGGGGAAGCAGGCGCTGGTGCTGCTGCCCGAAATTGCGCTGACCGAGCCATTCCTCAAGCGCTTCGAGGCCCGGTTCGGCTGCGAACCGGTTGCCTGGCATTCCGACCTGCGCTCCTCGCAACGGCGGCGGGCTTGGCGCGGAATCTCGAGTGGCGAAGCCAAGGTCACCGTCGGCGCTCGCTCCGCCCTGTTCCTCCCCTACCCGAACCTTGGCCTCATCGTCGTCGACGAGGCGCACGAGCCCAGCTTCAAGCAGGAGGACGGGGTCCAGTATCACGCCCGCGACGCAGCCGTGATGCGCGCCAAGTTCGAAGAGGTTCCCGTCGTCCTTTCCTCGGCGACTCCGGCGATCGAAAGTCGCCACATGGCCGAGATCGGCCGCTACCGCGAAGTCACGCTGGCCAGCCGCTTCGCCGGGGCCAGACTTCCGGAGATCCGGGCGATCGACCTCAGGCAGGACCCGCCGCCGCGGGGACGATGGCTCGCTCCGACGCTGGTAGCCGAGCTGGAGGCTAATCTCGGCGACGGCGAGCAATCCCTGCTGTTCCTCAACCGACGCGGCTTCGCCCCGCTAACCTTGTGCCGCCATTGCGGCCACCGCTTCCAGTGCCCGAACTGCACCGCCTGGATGGTCGAGCACCGGCTGATGCACCGTCTCGCCTGCCACCATTGCGGTCACGTGATGCCGCCGCCCAAGACCTGTCCCGAATGCGGCGAGGAGGACAGCCTGGTCGCCTGCGGGCCCGGAGTGGAGCGAATAGCCGACGAAGTCGCCGATCTGTTCCCCCAAGCACGAACCGCTATCGTGACCTCTGACACGATCTGGTCGCCGGCCCGGGCGGCCGAGTTCGTCGCGGCGATGGAAGGCGGCGAGATCGACATCGTCATCGGAACGCAGCTCGTCACCAAGGGCTATCACTTTCCGAACCTGACGCTCGTCGGGGTCGTCGATGCCGACCTTGGCTTGCAGGGCGGCGATTTTCGCGCCGCCGAGCGCAGCTTCCAGCAAATCCAGCAGGTCGCGGGCCGCGCCGGCCGCGGCGACAAGCCCGGACGAGTGCTCGTGCAGACCCACGACCCCGACGCTCCCGTTATCGAAGCACTCGTTTCCGGCGACGGCCCCGGCTTCTATGCCGCCGAGACCGAGGCACGTCGGGAAGCCGCGATGCCGCCGTTCGGTCGCCTCGCCGCCATTATCGTTTCGGCGGAAGACGCCGGTGAAGCGGAAAGCGTCGCGCGGCGGATCGGCAACGCCGCGCCCAATGTTGAGGGCATGGCCGTGTTCGGTCCCGCGCCCGCGCCGCTGGCGATGCTTCGCGGCCGCCACCGCCAGCGCCTGCTCGTACACGCAGCCCGGCTCCTCGACGTCCAGGACGTGATCCGCGACTGGCTGGGGGGAGTGGAATGGGGCTCCAAAGTACGAGTGAACGTTGATGTGGACCCGTACAGCTTTCTTTGAGGGGAATTCAGTCCGATTCATGACGGGTCGCCGCGTCGGAAACCGACCTGTCGTGCCCGCTTTTGTCGCTGAAGAAGGCGGCCGCGAAGAGTCCGCAGCCGAGCAGGACCGAGAAGAAGACTCCAACGACTGTTGCGACAACCAAATTCGCATCGAGCTCACCGGTGGCGGCGAGATAAAGCAGTGCCACGGCGACCATGACGGCCCCAATGGCAGCAATCCAGATCATGATTAGCCGAAACTCGGCCAGCGCGCGCTCGCCTGCGCTGTCGGATCCCCGTCGGGCCGAGAGGAAATCGCGGAAGTTGAACTGCATGACCAAGTTCAAATGGGGATTGGCAGGCAGCGTACAATAAGGGAATCTACGCAAGAGCCGGCAACAGGCGGCCCGCCTAAAGTAATGTTTTCGCCGCCCCTTCCGCGTCTAGCAGCCTACGCTTGCGGTCGAGGCCGCCGGCATAGCCGCCCAAGCTACCGTCGCTGCGGATCACGCGGTGACACGGGATGAGGACCGCGACATGGTTGTCGCCGTTCGCACTGCCAACCGCTCTCACCGCCTTCGGCTGTCCAATTGCAGCGGCGATTTCGGCATAGCTTCGAGTCTCTCCCAACGGGATCTTGCGAAGCTCTCGCCACACGGCTTCCTGGAAGGCGGTTCCCGCGACGTCGACGGGAAGGTCGGGCGCTGCCGAGGGCCGCTCGATGGCGGTTAGCGCGCCCTCAACG
>DATAKH010000145.1:0-23372 GCA_036261735.1 Sphingomicrobium sp. | reverse complement strand
TTGTAATATCGTCGAGCCCTCGACCGGCGAACTCTATGCCCGCGATCCGCGCTCCACCGCGACCCGCGCCGAGGCATACCTGAAGCAGACCGGGATCGGCGACAGCATCTTCGTCGGGCCCGAGGCCGAATTCTTCATGTTCGACGACGTCAGATTCGAGGACGGCTATGCGACGAGCTCGTTCCGGATCGACGACATCGAGCTGCCGGGCAATTCCAGCCGCGATTACGACGGCGGCAACCTCGGGCACCGGCCGCGCGCCAAGGGCGGCTATTTCCCCGTCGCCCCCGTGGACAGCGCGATGGACATTCGTGCCGAGATGGTCTCGACGATGCTCGAAATGGGCCTGCCGATGGACAAGCACCATCACGAGGTAGCGCCGGCCCAGCACGAGCTCGGCCTCACCTACGGAAGCCTGGTCGAGACTGCCGATCGGATGCAGGTCTACAAATATGTCGTTCACATGGTCGCCCAGGCCTACGGCAAGACCGCAACCTTCATGCCCAAGCCGGTTGCAAAGGATAATGGCAGCGGGATGCACGTCCACATGTCGATCTGGAACGGCAAGAAGCCGCTGTTCGCCGGCAATGGCTATGCGGGCCTATCGGAGACTGCGCTCTATTTCATCGGTGGCGTGATCAAGCACGCTCGCGCGCTGAACGCTTTCACAAACCCGACCACCAACAGCTACAAGCGCCTGGTCCCCGGTTTCGAGGCGCCGGTGCTGCTGGCCTATTCCAGCCGCAACCGCTCGGCCTCGTGCCGAATCCCGTACGGCGCCGGCGAGAAGGCGAAGCGGGTCGAATTCCGCTTCCCCGACGCGCTCGCCAACCCCTATCTCGCTTATTCGGCGCTGCTGATGGCCGGCCTCGACGGGATCCAGAACCGCATCCATCCCGGCGACCCGATGGACAAGAACCTCTACGACCTGCCGCCGCAGGAGCTTGTCGACGTGCCGACGGTCTGCGGAAGCCTCCGCGAGGCGCTCGTCAGTCTCCAGAACGACCGCGCCTTCCTGACCAAGGGCGACGTCTTCAGCGACGACCAGATCGACGCCTACGCCGAGCTCAAGTGGGAAGAAGTGATGCGCTGGGAGACGACCCCGAGCCCGGTCGAATTCGACATGTATTATTCGAGCTGAACAGCACGCAGCCTGTCCGCGCTAATCTTCCAGGATCTGGCTGGTCGTCTTGGTTTCCCGCATCAGCACATAGGCGACCAGCGAGATGGCCGAGAGCGTCGAGATATAGATGTAGAACCATCGCTCGTGGCCAGCGTCCTTGAGCCACAGAGCGACATATTCGGCTGTCCCGCCGAAAATCGTGTTGGCAATAGCGAACGGCAGCGCGACGCCGAGCGCGCGGATGTGGGCGGGGAACAGCTCGGCCTTAACGACCGCGTTGATCGACGTGTAGCCGGTGACCATCACCAGGCTCGCCATCACGAGCGCGAAAGCGACTCCGACGCTGCGGGTCGCCTCCAGTGTCGTGAACAGGGGATAGGTGAACAGGGTCGCGCTCGCGCCGAAGAAGATCATCATCGGCTTTCGCCCGATGCGGTCGGACAAGGCGCCGGCCAGCGGCTGGATCAGCATCATGCACGCGAGCCCCGCGGTCATGATCCGCGACGCGGTTTCACGGTCGAAGCCGCTCGTGTTGACCAGGAATTTCTGCAGGTAGATCGTGTAGGCGTAGAAGGAGGCCGTTCCGCCGGCGGTTAGCGCCATCACCAGGAATGCTTCCCGCGGATGCTCCCGAAACAGGCTCCGGCTGGTCGACCGCGGGCGATCAACGCGCGCCGCGACATTCTTGTAGCTCAGCGTCTCGTCGAGCCGGCTGCGGATGAAGAAGGCGACGATGGCAAGAACGCCTCCAGCGCCGAAAGCGAGGCGCCAGCCCCATGCATCGAGCTGCGCTTCGGTGAGGATCGCTTGCAGGACCACAAGGAACGCAAGCGCGGTCAGCTGGCCGCCGATGATGGTGACGTACTGGAAGCTGGACCAGAGGCCGCGTCGTTGCCTGCCGGCCATCTCCGACAAATAGGTCGCGCTCGAGCCATATTCTCCGCCGAGGCTCAAACCCTGGATCATCCGCGCGATAACCAGGATCGCCGGCGACAGCAGTCCGGCCTGCGCATGGGTCGGAGCGATCGCGATCAGCAGCGAGCCCGTGCACATCAAGGTCACCGAAAGGGTCAGCCCCGCCTTGCGCCCCTTGTGGTCGGCGTAAATGCCCATCAGCCATGCGCCGATAGGCCGCATGACGAAGCCTACCGCGAACACCGCCGCCGCCTGCAGTAGCTCGGCGGTCGGGTCCTGCGCAGGAAAGAAGCTCCTGGCGAAATAGATGGCGAACGCCGCATAGACGTACCAGTCGAACCACTCGACGAGGTTGCCGATCGAGCCGCCGACGATGTTCTTCAGCCGGCGGGGCGTGCCGCCGTCCGCGGCATCAGTCACGCGTCGCGGCCTCGAGTTCCGCTTCGCTTGCCTCGAACGTTCGGCTGACGCTCTCCGGTGGAGGAGCGCCGGCCAGGCTGACCAAGATCGCGGCCAGTCCGCAGGCGAAGAAGCCGGGCACGATTTCGTAAAGTACCGAGCTGAGCGCGGCGCCATCCGGCAGCACCGGCGCATATATCCAGAAGAGCACCGTCACAGCGCCGGCGACGATTCCGGCAAGCGCGCCGTTTCGGGTCATCCGCTTCCAGGTGAGCGACAGGATCACAATCGGTCCGAAAGCCGCTCCGAATCCGGCCCAGGCATTGGCGACGAGATCGAGGATCGAATTTTCCGGATCGTAAGCGAGGAAGATGGCGACGAGCGCCACAAGGACGACCGAGATCCTCCCGATCGTGACGAGCTCGGTCTGGCTCGCCTCCCTGCGCAGGTAGATCCGGTAGAAATCCTCTGTGAGCGACGACGACGACACGAGAAGCTGCGACGAGATCGTGCTCATGATCGCTGCAAGAAGCGCCGCCAGCAGGAAGCCGGTCAGCAGCGGATGGAAGAGCACGTCGGAAAGGAGGATGAAGATGGTCTCAGGATCATCGAGCGTATTGCCGGTCCGAAGCACGTAGGTTGCGCCGATCAGGCCCGTCGCCACCGAGCCGATCAGCGCGACCCCCATCCAGCTCATTCCGATGTTCCGCATGGCCGGCACGTCGCGGACCGAGCGAACGGCCATGAAGCGGACGATGATGTGCGGCTGGCCGAAATAGCCGAGTCCCCAGGCGAGCGACGACACGATCGTCGCTGCCGTCATCCCCGCCATCATGTTGAACGCGCCCGGCTTCGCCGCCTCGAGCGCGCCCGTGAACTCCCAGCCCAGGTCATAGAAAGCGACAGCCGGGAGAAGCACCAGCGCCACGAACATGATGCAGCCCTGGACAAAATCCGTCAGGCTGACGGCAAGGAACCCGCCGAACAGCGTGTAGACGACAACGACTCCCGCGGTGAGCCAAAGGCCGAGCGAGTAATCTGCACCGAAGGCGCTCTCGAACAGCTTGCCGCCGGCGACGACCCCGGACGACGTGTAGAGCGTGAAGAAAATCACGATGACGACCGACGAAATCACCCGCAGCGCGTGGCTGTTGTCCTCGAATCTCTTCTCGAAATATTCCGGAATCGTGATCGCATCGCCGGTTCGCTCGGTGTGCACCCTGAGCCGTGGCGCAACGATCAAATAGTTTGCGAAAGCACCAATGAAGAGGCCGATAGCGATCCAGCTCGCACTGAGGCCGGCGACGAAGGCCGCTCCGGGAAGTCCGAGCAGCAGCCACCCGCTCATGTCCGACGCACCCGCCGACAGCGCCGCCACCTGCGGGCTCAGCTTCCTTCCGCCCAGCAGATAACCATCGATGTCATCGGTCGATTTCTTCCACGCCCACAGGCCGATCGCGAGCATCAGGATGAAATAGGCAGCTAGGGAGATGATGACGCCGGTTTCCATGAAGGGCGAAGTTCCTTTCGGGCAAAGTCGAGACAGGAGCGTCGGCCGGGCGCGAAGTCGCCCGCGCGCCATCCAGCACATGCGGCGCCGTGTTCGCAAGGTCAGCGGTCGCCCGGCCTTTGCTCAGGGGCGTCAGTAATCCTTGCTTATGCGAACGCTGGCCTGGGCGCGGCCGATGGTCGATACGGTCGACAGTACCGACAGCCAGCGCGTGATTTCATACTCGACTCGCGTGGCGGAATAAGCCTGCCCGTCGGTGATCACCTCCACGTAGAGCTTGCGGCCGATATATTTGCCGGCGGCAACGGCGGTTTTCTGCCCGGTCGCGATGTCTGCCGGGAGGATACGAAGCCGATCCAGGCCGACCGCACGGCGAATTGCGTTGATCGGATCGAGGCTGCCGGTTCCGCTGTTGAGCGCGGCGACCGCCGAAGCGAGCTGCAGCGCTTCGGGTGCCGACAGGTTGGTGATCGAGGTCCCGAACAGGATCCGCGACAGCAACTCGTCCTGGGGCAGCGGCGGATTGGACGCGAAGCTGATTTCCGGCTTGAGCCCGGTGCCCTGGACCAGGATCGTCGCATCGAGCCCCTGCACCTGCGCGAGTGCCCGGATGTCGAGAAGCGGGTTGGGAGGATTGGCGCCGCGGAACCGGATGATTCCGCGATCGAGCCGGAACGTCCGGCCAGCAAATTCATAGTCGCCGCGGACGAGATCGGCGCGCCCTGTGAAGGCTGGCGAATCCGCGAAGCCGGCGACGTGGAGGTCGGTCGTCCAGGTGCTTCGGATGCCGAGCCCGCGGACCTGCAGATTGCCGCCGGCAAGGTCGATGTCGAGCTTCCACGGATGAAGCTGCGCCGCCTCGATCACGTCGGCTTCGTCGAGGCCGCTGTGCTTGACGTCGAGCTTGGGAACTGCCGCGGCGCTGCTCGCCTGACCGAGCGTGAAGCGGCCGCTGTCGAGCCGGAACTCGCCGGAAATGGTGCCGCCGCCGTTTGCTGCGGAGCGCACCCGGAGCGGGCCGGTAACGGTCGCGGCGACATCGTCGCGATTGAGCAGCCGCGCCTTCGAGGCATTGAAGGACAGGTCGAGCAGCGTCTGCCCTTCAGAGAAGGCAACGCTGCCCGATCCCTCGATCGCGCCGCCTCCGGGTGTCTGCCCCGAAAGCTTGCTGAAGACGAGCCTCGATCCCTGGAACCGGCCCTGGACTGCGAGACGGTCGATTACGGTTCCGGTGACGGGGCTTTCGAGCCGAGCGCTATCGCTCTTGAGCGAGCCGCTGATGACCGGGTTCGAAAGCGTCCCGCGGACGTCCGCCCCGATCGCGGCGGGCCCGGTAAGATCGAACAGCTCGGTCCCGGAAAGGCGCCACAACGTGTCCGCCGGGCCCTGGTACCGCAGTTGCGCCAGTAGCGGCGCGTTCATCAGTGCAGTCATGACCGAGCCGCCACCGAGTGGAGCGAAGCGCGCCTGCGCCCGTCCGATCGTCTTGCCGTTGCTCACTGCAACAGCGCGGACCCCGGCTTTGTCGTTGCTGAGCACGGCGGCAATGCCGAGGTCGATCGGCTGCGACGCCAGCACCAGCCCGGAGCGGCTCAGGCCCCTGACCGTGAGGTCGAGCCTGCCGGAGCGAGCACCCTTCCACGCATAATCGAGGCTGCCGCTTGCCCGTCCGCTCATGTCCAGCCCCGGCCAGGCGATATTGAGGACGCTCAGCGGCACCGACTGAAGCCGCGCGTGCACGGTGGGCGCCGACCCGCTGTTGCCCGACACGACGGCGCGTCCGCCGCCGAACGACACTCGGGTCGGGGCGAGCGCCCAGCCGTCGCCGGAGCGGGTTAGCACCGCCGCCTGCTCCAGCACCAGCGCCTTGCGCTCGACCGACCCGCGACCCGTGAGACGGATCTGGTCGGGAGAAACATTGGCAAGCGTAGTGAACTCGAAGCTGGCGCCCCGGCGGCCGGCGAAGGCGGCGCGCACCTGGCCGCTGCCGTTGACCAGGTTGGCGTTGGCGGTCAGGCGGGCGATCGAGATCCCGCTCAGTTCCAGTCCGCGTGCGTTGACGACTCCAGTCAGCGTCGTTTGCTCTTCGCCAAGCACGATCGTTCCGTCGAGGCGGCCGCTTCGGACCGCCAGGGCGCCGGGGAAGCTGACTCTGCTGGCGTTGAGGTGCGCCTCGATCTTCTGCGCGTCGCCAACCGGAGCGAAAGCCAGCGTTCCGGTCAGTCCTCCGCCGGAGACATCCAGCACACCCGTAAAGCCGCCGGGGTCGGAGCGAAGCCGCCCGCTCGCATGGGTTCCGTTGACGTCGAGCGCCGCGACCGCGATCGTGGTCGCGCCGCCCTTCGGCATCAGGATCTGGCCGTTGCTCGTGAAGGGCCCAAGACGCGATCCGCCGTCGGCTCGATAATCGAATCCTGCCGCGGTCGGGGAGAGGACGAGATGGACGTCCTTGAGGCCGAGAGTTTCGTTTGGCCGCTCGAGGAACAACTCCACTCGCGGCCGGGCGATGTCGCCGTCGAGCACCATCCGGACCGGGCCGTACTGCGCCTGCCGGCTCCGCGCCGTAATGTGGAAAGTGCCGTCGCGGCGGCGAATGCCTTCGCCGGAAAGCCGGAGCTTGGGCGAATAGAATTGCAGGTTGCTGAGGTGGAGAACGCCGTCGGGGGTCCGGGTCAGGTCGGTCTCGATCCGCGGAAGCCCGCCGGTGAGGCTGCGGAAGAAGCTGTTGTCGAGGCGGCGAACCCACGCCTTGCCTGTGCCGGTGACCAGGGTTCCGCGGCCGCCCGCGCCGGGGACGACCTTGAGGTCGGTCAGGACATCGACGATCCCCAGCCCCTCGATGAAATAGCGGCGCATCCCGCCGGACAGGAGGACTTCGAACCGCCCGGTGACGAGGTCGATCAGGAGCGAGAGCTTGCCGCTGACCTGAGCGCTTCGAAGGTCGAGCCCTTCGCCACGGATCAGTTTCGGAGTGATCGTCAGCATCCCGTCGAGCCGAGCGTTGGCCAGGATCGAGCTCGCGGTGTCGCCTACGCCGGTAATCGCCCGCGCCTGCAGGTGCAGCGGCACCCGCATCGGCCAGGGCGAAAGCCGTCCCCTTCCCTCCGCCCGAACGTCGACGAAGCCGGTGTCGTCGAACTTTACTCCCGGCGATGTCAGGCGATAGGCGTAACGCGCTGTCGAAAACGGGCCGTCGAGCGTGATCAGCATCCGGACGTTGCGGCCGGTCATGTTGGGGAACAGCGCTGGCGGGCGGAGCAGGTCGAGGCCGATGCTGACCGAGCGGAAGCGGTTCCCAGCGAGGTCGAGAGCACCGCTCGCAACCGCACGCAACGAGCCGGATCCAAGCACGAGCTTGCCGTCAAGGATCCGGTTCTTGAGGCTCGCCTCGCCGGACACTCGAACGACGGGCGCGGTCAGGCGCATCAGCTTCCCGTTCAGGAACTGCGACGGCTTGAGCAGCCCGGATAGGTTGAATTGCCCCTCCCTCGCAGTCAGCGACAAGCGCGCCGTCGGCCGGCCGGACATGTCGAGCGCGGCGCGCCCGTTCCAGCGCTTCCAGGTGCCGTCGCCGGTGATCGTCGCCTCGAGCGGCCGCTTCGATCCGACCAGCGCCGGGACCAGCCCGCCCGCCGCCGAACGGGCCCGAAGCTCGATGTCGAAACGGTCTCCGTCAGGCTCGGCATCGAGATCGAGCACCAAGCGGTCGGAGCCGTCGATCGCGGCGTCGAGCTTCACCAGCGCCCTTCCGGAGCGGATGTCGGCGCTTCCGCGAATGCGGCCCGTCCGGGCCTTGCCGGTGACCGCTTCGTCGACCTGGAGGCGGTCGATCGACAGCTCGCCTATATGGATGTCGAAGCCGGGAAGGATCGGCCCCTTCTTCGTGCTCGGCTTGAGCTTGGGCAGCCGAAGCAATGTTGCCCGATCGGCGTGAAGCCGCTCGACGTGGAGCTTGTTGTAAAGCCAGGCTCCGGGAGTCCAGTCGAGCTCGACCTCCGGCGAGGTAAAGAAGGCGCCGTTCTGATCGAGGATGGCGACGTTCTTCAGCTTGGATTCGCCGAAGATCGAACCTTCGATGCGACCGATCTTAAAACGGAGTCCGGACGCGGTCTCGACCTGGGCGATTCGGTCAACGACCCAGCGGTGACCGGGAGCGGTGTCGAGGATGAACAGTCCGAGCGCCAACAGCAAAGCAAGGCCGAGAAGCAGCGCCAGCAGCTCCTGCAGGAGGCGGCGCCGCCAATCCGGTTTCAGCCTGTAAGGCGGCGGTCCGCCTCCGCTGTCCGCGACGGCGGCGGCTTCGGCCATCAGAATGCCTGCCCCAGCGAAACCGCAACCGCGATTCGCCCGTCGCCTTCACGCGGGTTGAGGGGGGTCCCGACATCGATGCGGATCGGCCCGAAGCTGGAGTAATAGCGCACCCCCAGGCCTGCTCCGAACTGCCAGTTGTTGAAGGTCGGAGTCACCTTGTTGGTCAGGGCCCCGCCGTCGAAGAAGGGGACGATTCCGAAATTCCCGCCGAATGCCTTCAGCCGGAACCGTGCCTCGAGCGAGAATTCCGTCAGCGTCTTGCCGCCCACGGGATCGTTCTCGAAATCGCGCGGCCCGACGCGCTGGTAGCCGTAGCCGCGGACCGATCCGCCACCGCCCGCGTAGAAGCGCCGCGACGGGGCGATCGAGGGTGCATCGGCGCCGAAAACGCTGCCAAGGCGAACCCTGCCCGCCAGAACCGTGCTTGCCGTAACCGGGTAATAGGCGCTCGCGTCGACCTGCGCCTTTGCATAAGCGAACGACCCGCCCTTGGCCGAAATTTCGGGGCTGAGGTGGATGGCGGTGCGGAAGCCGCGCGTCGGATCGAGCAAATCGTCCGTCCCGTCATAGGCCAGATTGAGTGGCAGCGCGGCGATCAGGAAAGTCTTGGTCTCCTTGACCGCCGGATCGTTGAACACGCCCCGCTCGTCGGTCGCGAGGAACTCTGTCCCGATGCCCCACGTCCATCGCTTGCGCCAAATGATGTTGCTTTGCCGCTCGAGCGTGCCGAGGAAGCGGATCGTCTTCGCCTCATAGGCGTCGAAATTGATGTTGCTCGCGGTCAGCTGCAGGTTGAGGACCCGGTCCCGCGCCTTGAAGTTGTTGCGCCGGAACTCGATCCCGGCAAGCTGCTCACGGGTGCCGGCGATTCCCCGGACCGTCAGTGCCCCTTCCGGGTTGAAGAAGTTGCGGTCCTGCCAGCTGGCCTCGAGCTTGATTCCTTCCCCGGTTCCGTATCCGAATTCGCCGGCGATCGTGCGGCGTGGAGCGGGCGCGAGCGTTACCTCGATGTCGACCGTGCCGTCAGCGGCCGCCGGGACGATCCTGACGTCAGCGGACGCGACCAGCCCGGTCGCAATCAGCGCCCGCCGCAAATCGTCGACGCGGTCCCGCTCAAAGCGGTCGCCCGTCTTGAACCGCGCCATTTCGGCAATGTGCCGGGCGCTGAACGGAGGCTCTCCGGTCACTCGAATCGTCCCGAAATGCGCCACCGGCCCCGGCTCGACGGGAAGGACGAGGGTCGCGAGTCGAGTCTGGTGATCGACGATGATCTGCTGCTCGCCCGTCTCGGCGAGCGCGAATCCCTGTTCGCCAAGCGCGACCTGGAGCGCCAGGCCCGCGGCGATCACGTCCTCGGCAACGACTGGGTCGCCGGCCTTGACCGCGAACGCCAGACGAAGCGCTTCGGAATCCTCGCCGGCAGCTTCGAGACCCGGAAGCTCGACCGACTGGAACCGATATTGCTCGCCCGGTTCGGCGGCGAGCGTCACCCGCAAGACGGCCCCTTCCGGCTCGATTACCGGCTCGACGAGGGCATCGTAATAGCCTTGAGAGCGAAGAAGCTCCGCAAGAAGCTCTGAGTCGTCTTCGGATCGGCGCTGGATCTGGGCCGCGTTCGCTTCCTCGCTCCGCTCCGCGTACAGCGCGGACTGGTCTTCAAACGCTTCGACGAGTTTCTCCGAGTTGCCGATGCGCTCGAGGCCGGTGATCGCAATCGCATAGCGCCGCTCAACGGCCGTGTCGGTCACCACTGCCGCGGATTCGTCCGGGCTGTCCGGGACGCTGGTCTCTGGAGGCAGGTTGCCGACGTCGGGCCATGGCACGCCGAGGTCGGGCATCGGGTCGATGGGAGCGGACGGATCGACATCGGCCGAGCCCGGTGGAACGCTTTGCTGGGCCGCAGCCGGAAAGTGAGCAAGCGCAGCCGATCCCGCGCCGCAAAGCAGCAGCGCCGTGCGAATCGTGAACTTGTTCCGGCTGCAGGCAAGCGGCAGGCTTGCCCGTCCACCCCGCGCTCTCATGGGCTGCAGCCTAGTGGTCGGACATGAACCGCGCCAGACCGGCGCGGCGAATTAATGAACGCTTCCGCGCACTTCCTCGCTGCTCAGAGTAACGATCACGCGCTCGATCTGCCGCCAATGGCAGAAGCGCGCGACGTTGCCGGCATCGCGGCACTTCTCGGCGAGAACGGCGGCCTCAAAACCGGCGTCGTCGCCATAAAGCTCGATCAGCTCCGCTGCATCGGCAAGAGCGGGCCGGCCGGATATGAAGGGGGCGTCCATGTCGCGACCGTTAATCCAGCACCCGTTTCGGGACTGACGACAATCGTCGTCAACGCCACGTTAGCCATCTCAATCGCCAGCGCTGCCGATTTCGGACGCTCTGGTGCTTGCCGGTCGGCTCTGCCATTGCGCGCTTATGAAGCCTCACAACAAGCGCGCCGGCGGCTGCTTTCTAATGGGAGCGATCCTGCTCGGATTCCTTGCGGGGCTGGCGGCGCGCGATCCGCTGCTCGGCGTGTGGACCGGCCTCGCAGCTGGAATCATCATCGCCGTAGCGCTTTGGCTGATTGACCGCCGCCGGGGCTGAACTTCAGCCGAGCTTTCTTCCTGCCCAGATCACTCGCCCGATGCAGTGGATCGCATCGATGTCGCAGTCGGGCCAGTCGGGGTAAGCGGGATTGTCCGACTGCACGGTTACCCGCCTGCCGGTCGGGTGGATCGCAAGCCGCTTCACCACCAGCACGTCGTCGGCGCGAAGCACGTAAATCCCGTCGCGAAGCCGCTCCATGCAGTCGCCCAGATCGACGAGGATGTCGTCGCCGGCATTCAGCGTCGGAGCCATCGAATCCCCTTCGACGCGGATGATCGACAGCTTCGAGGATGCGGACTGGGTGAGAGTCCGAAGCCACCGCTCGTCGAACGCGAAATAGGGGCCGCCCCGCTCCTCGCCAGCATAGGCTCCCGGACCTGCGGACGCGCGGACCAGGGTCCGCTTGACCGGCACCAGTCCCGCTGGCGCGGTCTCGGCATCGGGCGGGCCGCCGAGCAACGATTCCGAAATGTCGAAGAAACGGGCGAGCTTCTTGCGCTCCTCCTCCTTCAGCTTCCTCGGGACGCCGCGGCGGACGAACTGCTGGATGTAGGCAGGGTTTCGGCCGAGCATTCGCGACAAGCCGGCGAAATCCTCTCCGCGGTCGGCGCACAGGCGCTCAAGCACGGCACGGGGGTCAGACTGCATGACGTAGGTTCATAAGTGTAGGTATGTGCCTAGACAAGTAGGAAATGCATTGGGAATGGATGTGCAGCCGAGTCGCAAGACACGTGGGGAATAAGAGTGCATTTGCTTAGAGAAGTCGAAAAATATCTACGTCACCGTCGGGTTCCACGACTCGATTCGGGCGCGATGCGGTCGGCGACCCGCGCTTCGTGTTCGATTTGCGGAAAGGTAGAGAACCGCGTCCTCAAACGGTTGCGCGCGTAATCGAGTATCTGGAGGCGCTCCAATGATGCGGCTCGCGATGTCCCCTGCCGCTGCAGGATTGCTCCGCTCGCTACTCCGCCGAGGCGGCGTGAATCGAGATAGGATTTTGCTTACGGAGTTCCGTTCAACGGATTGGCAATCGTTAACCTTTATAGGTGAGCAACATAAGATTCGGCTGCGAATCCCTTCGCCGGGCGCGGATGAAATCGCCGCCGAGCTGGTTAACGGGCTGGAGGAATCGGAGTTCAGTATCCCCGGCCACGTGGTTGCCGACGTTGCTCTGGCAGGCGAGGTCGAGCGGCAGAAGGACGGATCGGTGGCGCTCACGATCGAGGCTTTGACCGTCGAGGAATGACCTAGCCGAGGGAGCGGCGAAGCTCGGCAAGCGCGCTTCGCAGCTCCTCGGCCGGAGTCGGCGGACTGTCGTGTGAATCGCGGCCTCTCGCCGCCTCCAGATGGAGTTCGATCGATTTGTGAAGTTCGCCGGCGGTCGGGAGCGGCCTGGCCAGCGAGATCACGTTCGACTCGCCGGTCCCGGCTTCGACGACGCGGTCGAGTAGCAGCTCGGTGCTCGAACCGTCGGCGTCGAATTCGAGCGGCTGAAGGTCGAAGTCCGGCAATGTGAACTCACGGCGGGCGAAGAGGCGGGTCGCGAACGTCATGCGTCCGGTCATTATCGAGAGAACCTTGCCAGCTGGTTAGGCGGGTGCAGATGCTTTCGCCGTCTGGACGGCTTCGATCACCGCCTCGGTAAACGGTTGCACGTCGTCGGGCTTGCGGCTGGTGATGATGTTGCCGTCGACAACCACTGCCTGGTCAACGACATTGCCGCCGGCGTTCCTAAGGTCGGTCCGGATGGATGCCCAGCCGGTGACGGTTCGTCCGTTCACCAGGTCCGCTTCGACGAGCAGCCACGGGCCATGGCAAATGGCGGCGATCGGCTTTCCGCTGCGGTCGAAATCGCGGATCAGGGCAATGGCCGCCTTGTTCGTCCGAAGAGCGTCCGGGTTGCGCACTCCGCCCGGCAGGATCAGCGCATCGAAATCGGCCGCCTGAGCGTCCTCGATCCTCATGTCGGGGCGGATCGTCTTCCCGGGATCATCGTGGACTGTTGCCTGGATCGGCTTGAGGTCCGGCGAGGCGAGACGCACCTCGGCGCCACGGCCCAGCAGGATTTCGCGCGGGCCGAACAGCTCCGACTCTTCGAAGCCGTCGGTCGCCACGATCAGGATTTTGGAATCGGCAATGTCGGGCACCCGTTCGCTCCTTCTCGATCTTTGCAGGAACCGCCCTGCCTCGCCGGCGCTTAACCGCCCAATGTCAAAACAAAAGCCAAAGCAAAGGTTGCGTCACAGCAGCGACGCCGAGCCGGGCTACACCAGAAAGCGCATCGGCCGCCACTGGGCCTATTTCGACGAGGGCGGGAACCGGATCGCCGATCGCGACACCATCGAACGGCTCAACTCGATCGGCCTTCCCCCGGCCTATACGGACGCGTGGTTCTGCAAGGATTCCAATGGCCACCTCCAGGCCACCGGAATCGATGCGCGGGGCCGCAAGCAGTACCGCTACCATCCCGATTTCCGGGCCCGCGCCGACAAGAAGAAATTCTCCAGCCTTCTGGAGTTCGGCAATGCGCTGTCGAAGATCCGAAGCCGAGTCGACCAGGACCTTGGCCAACGAACGATGTCGCGCGAGAAGGTGCTCGCGGCCGTCGTGAAACTACTCGACACCCAGTACATCCGCGTCGGCAACGATCGCTATGCACAGGACAACAACAGCTTCGGAGCCACGACCCTGCTGTGCCGCCACGTCAAAACCGACGGGGGCAAGGTCAAGATGCGCTTCAACGGAAAGTCCGGCAAGAAGCACGAAAAAGTGATCACCGATCGCCGGCTCGGGCGCATCGTTCGCAAATGCAAGGAACTGCCCGGCCAGTCGCTGTTCCAGTACGTCAACGGCGAGGGTGTGCCCCACCCGATCACCTCCGGCGACGTCAACGAATATATCCGCGAAGCCAGCGGCGGCGACTTCACCGCCAAGCATTTCCGGACCTGGTGGGCGAGCGCGATAGCGTTCGAAAAAATGCTGGAGGCCAACGAAGCGCGTAAAGTAAGCGTCCAGACGATGGTAGAGCCTGTCGCCGAGGCGCTCGGGAACACCGTCGCGATCAGCCGCAAGTCCTACGTTCACCCAGCGCTTATCGCAGCGGTCAAGGAGGATCCGCGCGATCCGCTCAATGGTCTCGATCTGCCTCGGAAACGCAAATGGTTGTCCTCGACGGAAGTCGGCCTGCTGAAATTCCTGGAGCAGAAGGACGGCGGCGGCCACAAGCGCGCTGCTTGATTTCCAATCCCCGCAGCGGCCATGACGGCGGCCATGAATGAGCGGATCGTGTGGCCGTCACAAGCCTGGGCCTGGCTGACGCAGAATTCGAACGAGCTGCTAATCGGCGGCGCCGTTGCCGTGGCGCTGGTCGCGGTGATGCTAATCCTCCGGAAAGTTGGCGAGGCCATCGTTCGCGACGATCCCGATTGCCGGACTTGGCGCTCCGTCGTCGGGCGGGTGCTGGCGAAGACAAACCTTGCGTTCATGGTTCTGGCGGCGGTCGAGATCGTCGCCAGGTACACCGAAGCGCCACCCAAGATCGCGCATCCGCTCGACATCGCGTTCACGATCGCAATGGCGCTCCAGGCTGCGATCTGGGGGCGCGAGCTGATCATGGGCATTGTCGCCCGCCATGCAGGCGACGAAGTCGGGGAAACGGCGCTCGACAATGCCCGCGCCGTAATCCGGGTGCTGGTCAGCATCGCATTGTTCGCGATCGCCGGGATCGTCATCCTCGACAATGTCGGGGTCAATGTCACCGCGCTAATCGCCGGCTTCGGGATCGGCGGAATCGCGATCGGCCTTGCCGCCCAGGGCATATTTTCTGACCTTTTCGCGGCGCTTTCGATCCTGTTCGACAAGCCGTTCCGGCGCGGCGACACGATCCGCTACGGCGACAGCATCGGGACGGTCGAGCGAATCGGGCTCAAGACGACCCGGCTAAGGTCGCTCAACGGCGAGCAGCTGGTGATGGCCAACACCAAGCTTCTCGATCAGGAGATCCACAATTTCGCGGAGGGACAGAGCCGAAGGACCGCCCTGCCCTTCGGAGTCATCTACCAGACCTCGCCGGACAAGCTGGCGACAATTCCAGAGATCGCCAGGGCCGCCGTCGATAACCGAACCGGGTGTGCGTTCATCCGCTGCCCGATGATGAGGTTCGTCGACTCCAGCATCGATTTCGAACTGCTCTACGAAAGCGTGACTATCGACATCGACGTGGTCGCGACCGACCGGACAGCGATAATGCTGGAGATCATCGGCAAGTTCGCCGAAGCGGGGATCGATTTCGCTTATCCCACCCAGACCACCTTCACCGCCGCCCCCGACGGGACGATGGTCATGCCCTACCCTGCGCATTCGAGCGCCCTCGACCGTGCCGACCGCGACTCTTGACGAAATCCGGTCGCGTGTCGGCCAGGAGGTCGGGGCATCGAGCTGGCTTGCTATCGACCAGGGCCGAATCACGGCGTTCGCCGAAGCGACGGAGGACCGGCAGTTCATCCATGTCGACCTCGAAGCCGCCGCCCGCACGCCCTTCGGCGGCACAATCGCCCACGGATTCCTGACCCTGTCGCTTCTGTCCCGGATGGCGGCCGAAGCGATCCTGGTGCCCGATTCGTCGAAGATGATCGTCAATTACGGGCTCGACCGCGTGCGCTTCCTCGCCCCGGTCCGATCGGGCAAGCGGGTGCGTGGACGCTTTACGCTCGACGGAGTCGACGAGAAGACGCCCAGTCAAATCCTGCTGCGCCACACCGTCACCGTGGAAATCGAGGGGGAAGACAAGCCCGCGCTTTCCGCGCAATGGCTGACACTGCTGTTCACCTGAGGAGAGGCCGATGGCCCGCGACGCCGTAATCGTTTCCACCGCACGAACCCCGATCGGCAAGGCCTATCGCGGCGCCTTCAACGCGACCCTCGGTCCCACGCTCGGCTCCTACGCTGTCAAGGCCGCGGTCGAGCGCGCCGGAGTCGATCCGCAAGAAGTGGAGGACTGCATCATGGGCGCCGCCCTCCAGCAGGGCAGCCAGTCGCCCAACATCGGGCGCCTCGTGGCGCTCCGTTCCGGCCTTCCAGTCTCGACCCCCGGTATGTCGGTCGACCGCCAGTGTGCTTCGGGGCTGATGGCGATCGCGACCGCGGCAAAGCAGGTCGTCATCGATCGCCAGGACGTGATCGTCGCCGGCGGCCTGGAATCGATCAGCACCGTCCAGACCGCGGAGATGCGGGTCCAGCCGGACCAGGAGCTGATAGGCATGCATTCGGCAATCTACATGCCGATGCTGCAGACCGCCGAGACGGTCGCACAGCGTTACGGGATCGCGCGCGAGCGCCAGGACGAATATGCGCTCAAGTCGCAGCAGCGGACCGCGGCCGCGCAGAGCGAAGGCAGGCTCGATGACGAAATTGTGCCGGTCACCACGACAATGGCCGTCAAGGACAAGGAAACCGGCGAAACCTCGATGAAAGAGATCACGATCGCCAAGGACGAGGGGAATCGCCCCGACACCACTCTGGAAGGGCTGTCGCAGCTCCAGCCCGTGCTCGGTCCGGGCACTTCGATCACCGCCGGCAATGCAAGCCAGCTTTCCGACGGAAGCTCCGCCTGCGTTGTCATGGAAGCTTCGGTCGCCGAGAAACGGGGCCTTCAGCCGCTCGGCCGCTATGTCGGAATGGCGGTCCACGGCGCAGAGCCCGACGAAATGGGAATCGGCCCGGTCTTCGCGATCCCGGTCCTGCTCAAGAAGTTCGGCCTTACCATCGATGACATCGGACTGTGGGAGCTCAATGAGGCGTTCGCGGTCCAGGTTCTTTATTGCCAGGACAAGCTCGGGATTCCCGAGGAGCGGCTCAACGTCGATGGCGGCGCCATTTCAATCGGCCACCCCTACGGAATGTCCGGCGCACGAATGACCGGCCACGCCTTGATCGAAGGCAAGCGCCGCGGCGCGAAATACGTCGTCGTCACCATGTGCGTCGGCGGCGGAATGGGCGCTGCGGGGCTGTTCGAAGTTGTCTAGCGAATGAGCGCAGTCGAGCTGATCGCGCTCGCCTCGACGGTCAGCCTGCTTGCCGGCTGGCGGCTCTACCTCGTCACCTTCGCTACCGGCCTGGCGATGAAGCTCGGGTGGATCGCCCTCCCCGACCAACTGCAGGCGCTCGACGTGCTTGCCAACAACTGGGTCATCGGGATCGCGGCGACCGGGGCGCTCGCGGAATTCTTTGCCGACAAGGTCGCCTGGGTCGACAGCGCCTGGGACTCCATCCACGCCATCGTCCGGCCGATCGGCGGCGCCTTGCTGTCGATGGCGATCATCGATGGCGGCGACCCGGCCTGGCAGGTCGGCAGCTTCCTGCTGGGCGGCGGCGCAGCCTTTCTCGCCCACGCCGGCAAGGCGGGGGCTCGTATCCTGGTCAATGCCAGCCCGGAACCGGTCTCCAACATCGCCGTGTCGACCGGCGAAGATGTCGCCACGGGCGGGCTGCTCGCGCTCGCGATCGCCTATCCGCTCGCCGCTGCCGCGATCGCTCTGGCGCTCGTTGCACTATCGCTGTGGCTGGTTTGGAAAGCGCGTCGATTCCTCGGCCGGCTGCTTCCGCCACCGCGTGCCCGGCGAAATTGAACCGCAGCGCCACAGGCCGGTTTAACCTGCAACGCAGGGAGGTTCTTCGATGCCCGAATCCAATTGCCCACTTCTCGAACGGATTGCCCGAGTCCTCGCCGGGTCGGAGCTGAGCAGCAATGCAGAGGGCGACAACGGCCACGCGGGACCCGACGTCGATCGCGCGTGGCGCGACCACCTGAACCAAGCGCAGGCGGTACTTCACACGATGCGCGAGCCCGACGAGGCCATGGCCGCAGTCGGCGACGTCGAGATGTGGCGCAACATGGTCGAGGCAGCGATCGCGCAAAAGGTCGGATAGCCCCGCCACTGACCAGAGACGTCAAAATCTGCTAGCGGAACTTTCCTACTCCTCAGAATGGGGGCGGGAATGGGCAAGTTCGCACGTCCATTCGCTTTGATGGCAGCGGCAGCAGCGCTTGCAAGCATAGGATCGTCGCCACGGGCACAGCCTGAATTGCACGGCGATTCGATGCATCGTTCGGCCGTGCATTCGATGCGAATGATGATCATGGCATCAGCAGCGGTCGTTCAACAGAACGAAATCGCCGCAGTCCCGCTCTACGACGGTTTAGGCGAGGTGCACGTTCCAGTCACCACCGTGAACCCGCAGGCTCAGCGCTATTTCGACCAGGGCCTCGGCTTCGCATTCGGCTTCAATCATACGGCGTCGATCGCGGCGTTCCGCGAAGCCCAGCGCCTGGATCCGAGTTGTGCTCTATGTTTCTGGGGCGAAGCTTTCGCTTACGGCCCGAACATCAACGCTGCGATGGAGCCGGAGACCAATGCGCGCGCCTTCGGGCTCGCTCGATATGCGAACTGGCTGGCGGCCAAGGCAACGCCCGAGGAGCGAGCGCTCACTTCGGCGATGACCAAGCGTTACTCGCCTGACTCGGCGACACCCCGCGAGCAGCTGGATGCGGACTATGCCGACTCAATGCTTGCGGCGGCGAACGCATTCCCTGCGAACGATGTGATCGCTCTGATCGCGGCGGAAGCGGCGATGGATACGCGACCGTGGGATTATTGGACTGCCGACAAGAAACCGAACCCGCGTATCGCCGAGGCAGTTCAACTCGTCGAGACCGTTCTCGCTCGCAATCCCGAGCACCCGCAGGGCGCGCACCTCTACATCCACCTGATGGAAAATGGCCCCGACCCCAAGATCGCCGAAGCCGCGGCGGACCGCCTCGCAACGCCGCTGTCGCCGACTGCGGGACACTTGGTCCATATGCCGGCGCACATTTATTATCGCCTTGGCCGCTGGAAGGATTCGATCAGGGTCAACGTCGAAGCGGCGCGGGCTGACGAGGCCTATCTCAAAGCGAGCGGTGACAAGGGGCTCTACCGGTACGGCTATTATCCGCACAACGTGCACTTCATCGTCACGTCGGCGCAGATGTCAGGCGACATGCCGACCGCGATCCGTGAGGCGCAGAGGCTACGCCTGATCCTCGACCCGACAACCAGCGCAAGGATCGCTTGGATTCAGGCCATCAACGCCGCTCCTTATTTCGCGGCAGCCCAGTTCGAGACTCCCGGCCGCATACTGGCGATGCGGCCTGCCGATTCGCGTTTGCCCTATGTCGCCGGCATTCGTCATTATGCGCGGGCGACTGCCTATGCGCTACAGCGCAACCGCTCAGGTTTTGACCGCGAGATTGGCCGGCTCGCACGGCTTCGCGAGAGCAGCGACTTCAAGTCAATGACCGATCAGGGCGTCCCTGCGCCGCAGCTGCTACAGCTCGCCGAAACAGTGGCTCGGGGGCGCTTTGCGATGAGCAGCGGCCGTTACGATGAAGCTGTGCGCTTCTTCCGATACGCCTCCCACCAGGAGGCCCAAATCCCCTATATGGAGCCGCCTTTCTGGTATTATCCGGTGCACCAGTCGCTCGGTGCGGCTCTCTACAAGGCCGGTAAATATGCCGAGGCGCGCGAGGCCTTCACGACCGCTCTGACCCAGTCGCCCAACAATGGCTGGGCGCTCTATGGGCTTGCCGCGGCGAACCGGGCAGCGGGCCTTAGGGCGGAGGCAGCGACCGCCGAGTCCGCCCTGAAAAAGGTCTGGGCGGGCAAGCCGGGCTGGTTGCGAATGGAGCGGCTCTGAGGCTAGCTGTTATCGGCGATCCAGTCCTCGACGACGGGAGCGATTTTCTCGCGCCACTTGCGGCCGTTGAAGATGCCGTAATGGCCGACGGCGGGTGCGAGAAAATACTTCTTCTTCGATGCCGCCAGCTTGGGCGTGAGGTCGAGCGCCGCCTTGGTTTGGCCAATTCCCGAAACATCGTCCCGCTCGCCTTCGATGGCCAGGACCGGCGTGTCAGTGATCGCCTTGGGATCGACCCTGCGGCCGCGATGCATGAACTTGCCCTTCGGAAGCAGGTGCCGCTGGAACACCACGTCCACGGTCTGCAGGTAGAATTCCGCCGTCATGTCGCACACCGAGCGGTATTCGTCGTAGAAGCCGCGGCTGAGGTCGGCGCTTTCGTCGTCACCAACGACGAGATGCTTGAACATCTCCCAATGGCTGACGAGGTGGTCGCCGAGATTCATCGCCATGAACCCGGCAAGCTGCAGGAAACCGGGATAAACCTTTCGGCCCGAACCGGCGTAAATCCCCGGAACGGTGGCGATCACATTCTGTTCGAACCAGCTTAGCGGGCGCTTCGTTGCCAAGGTGTTCACCGCCGTCGGGGCCTGGCGCGGATCGACCGGGCCCCCCATCATCGTCAGCGTCTTGGGCCGGAACTTGTGCTTGTCCGCGTTCATCAGCGCCGTAGCCGCAAAGGCGGGCACCGAGGGCTGGCAGACGGCCAGCACGTGCGGCCGCTCGCCAGTCGCTTCCCCGATCGTTTCCAGGAATTCGATCAGGTAATCGATATAATCGTCGAGGTCGAAGCTGCCCTCGCTGATCGGCACCAGCTTCGCGTCGCGCCAGTCCGTGATGTAAACGTCGTGGCCCGGGAGCATCCGCTCCACCGTTCCGCGCAGCAGGGTCGCATAATGGCCCGACATCGGGGCCACGATCAGCAGCGGCGGCCCGGATTCCACTGCCTCGCGGACGAAGCGCTTGAGCTGGCCGAACGGCTTGCGGAGAACAACCTCCTCGCGGACTGCGACAGTCTTGCCGTCGACGACCGTCTCCTCGAGGCCGAACGCCGGCTTGCCGCGCGGAGCGGAAGCGTGAGCGAAGACTTCGAGGCTGGCCGCGATCAGCGGACTGGTGGTCGCATAGGCCAGCGGATTGGCTGGATTGGTGAGCCACCCGGCTCCGAGCCCCGCCATCTTGCTGGCCCCGGCAAGAAAGGAGCGCTGAACTTCATACGCATCGTAAAGCATCGATGCCGATGTGGCCCCTATTTCGCACCTGCGCAAGATTTACGCTGCAACGCGGCAGACTTATCCACGCCAAATGGTCGCCGCTGCGGCCGGTAACGACCGAATACCTTCTCGAAACGCATCCACCAGACAACGGAAAGAATTCCTGTCGCTTTTCAGCTTGCTAGCATGAAAACCGGGGATTACGCCCTGTCACGGGGAAAAGCGCGTCGGCCGGTCGTCCTTTCCTGATCTTTATCGGGGGCCTGGGCACTTTGTCCCGTAGCGAATTGCTCAACAGGGCGCTCAATTACGCGCCGACGGCTCAGCGAGGCGACCATGGCTTATACCATCATCAACAGTAGCAACTCGATCAACAACACGACCAATTCGGCGAACGCGCTTACGCTGGGTGCTGATTCCAGCGCAATCATAATGGCGGACGGCTACGTCCTTGCAACCGGCTCGCTGGCAACGGGAATTTACCTTGGTGGCAACGAGACGACTCTGATCGTCAACGGTTTCGTCTTTGGAACTTTCGACGGGATACGTTCAGTCGGCGACTACGCGCATACGACGGTTCACGGCCAGGTCGCTGCCGATTCAACCGGAGTCCGGATTAGCGATGGCGGCCGCCTCTATGTCAGCCCGACAGGGGTCGTGAGCGGCGGTTATGAGGCCGTCGCCATGAATTCGAGCACAGTGGTCAATGACGGAACACTGAGCGGCGGCAACCAGGCGATTCAGATGTCGTCGGGCTGGCTTACCAATAATGGGCTAATGTCTGCGAGCAGCGATGCGATATTCTACGTCGCCAGCGGGGAAGGCTATATTACCAACACGGGCAGGATTCAGGGCGACCTGTCGACGTTTTACGATGCATCTGCGGAGACCGCCAAGCTTCGGGTCGATAACAGCGGCGAATGGAACGGCCGGCTCGGTCTCACACCCGGTGACGACACGGTCAACAACACCGGCAGGATCACTGACGGCGTTAGCCTCGGCAATGGCAACAACACGCTCGACTCGCGCTACGGCTTCATCGGCGGCGACGTAACCGCGGGTAACGGTGCCGATACCATCCTGCTTGGAGGGGAAGACACGATCATCCTCGGCGGCGGCGGTGGAGACACGATCGACGGCGGCGCGGGATTTGACATCGTCTCCTACGCGACGAGCACGATCGGCGTCAGGGTCGACCTTCTCAACGGAATCTATTCGGATGGCGACGCCCAGGGCGATCGCCTGTCGAATATCGAAGGGGTTTACGGGACGCAGTTTCGGGACGTGCTCATCGGCGACAATGGCAGCAACGTCATCAACGGGGTGCTCGGCGGTGACAAGCTGCTCGGAAACGGCGGCAACGACACGATCATCATGCTGGGCGGTGGGGGCAAGCCTGTCATCAACGGCGGCGCCGGTAACGATATCATCCAGATGGTAAGCTTGGATTCGGCAGTCTACGGTTACGCGTTCAAGGCTAATGTCCAGGTGAATGGCGGTTCGGGTTACGACACCCTCGAAATAGGCAGCGCGCCGGCCTCGGTCTTCACCAATGTCACGGTGGTCAACATCGAGCGGATCATGGTGAATGACGGCTTCAACTACACTTTCACTTCCGCGCAGGGGACGGTGGCGGCGGGTGCCCGTTTATGGGTGGACGGAGGTTCGCTCACCGGGGCGAATTACATTAGCTTCAACGGCTCCGTCGAAACCGATGGCGCCTTCGATTTCACCGGCGGCGCGGGCCGCGACACCGTCGTTGGCGGCGCCGGCGCCGATACGATCGCCGGCGGCGGGGACAAGGACATCATGACCGGCGGCGGAGGCGCAGATACCTTCATCTACAACAATTGGGTCGAATCGACATTTGGCCAGCGCGACAAAATTCTCGATTTCAATACCGCTGCAGACACATTCCAGTTCGATGTAGAGGTGACCGCGGTCGACCCGATGGCAAGCGGCAGCGTAACCTCGTCAGGCGACCTCGCCGCTCTGGTAAGCGGCCAGTTCGGCGCCTCGCATGCGATGCTCGTCAACGTCACCGGGGGCTCGCTGAGCGGTCGGATGCTGTTGCTCGTCGATGGCAACGGCGTGGCCGGCTTCCAGGCCGCGGGTGACTATGTGCTCGATGTCTCGGGGATCGTCGGAACGCTGACGGTAGCAGACTTCATCGTCTAGGAGCGCATGCAGGTCCGGGCACACGACTGAATGACCCAGGGCGCTTAACGAACGGGATGTCGGAGGAACCGAAGCGCCGTTGAGAGGAACCGCGGCGGCTGCTAGGCGGCAGCGATGGCGGGCGCCGAAAATTCCAGAGCCAGGCTTGGCAATCTGATGCTCGTGTGGCGGTTCGCCCGCCGCTACCCGCGCCAGATCGCCGGAGCGCTGTTCTTCCTGATCCTGTCGTCGACCGCGACCCTGGCGATTCCCTACGGCTTCAAGCGGGTGATCGACCGCGGGTTTGGGTCCGGCGCTGCCAGCCCGGAAGCGGTTGCCCAAGCCTTCCATTACCTGCTGATGATCGTCGTCATCCTCGCCGCCGCGACGGCGCTTCGGTTCTACTTCGTGTCGTGGC
>DATAKH010000139.1:0-5391 GCA_036261735.1 Sphingomicrobium sp. | reverse complement strand
TCCGCGTCGCGATCAGGTTGGCGAGGCGCGCGGTGAGCGCGGAGGTCTTGCCGGTGCCGGCGCCGGCGAGGACGAGCACCGGGCCTTCGGTCGTCAGCACGGCCTCGCGCTGCGGCGGGTTGAGGCCCTTCAGATAAGGCGGATCGGCATCGACTTGTGGCGATTCAGGCACTTGCCGGAGGTAAGGCGGAGGGAACGAAACGGCAACCGATTGCGCCGATCAAAATGGTTCCGACGGTTGTTCCCGATATCCCCGTTATCCACAGCTTTGCACCCGGATTTTTCGCTTGCCGCGACTCGGAAACGGGGCGCAAGGTCCAACTGTGATCGGGACGGCGGTCCCGGCCTCATCGGAGGGCCGGCAACGGCAGCGAGATGCGGCAGGTGACTTAAGGTCCGATCTCCGCGGCGGGCAATGCCGAAGCTCTTTCGGGAGCTGAAAGCGGGGCCAGCCGGGACGAGGCGCCGGAAGAGATGATCTTTCGATTGCGCGACGCGGCTGAAGACGGCCTTCGGGTCGTTGGAGGCAAAGCGGGACGCAAGAGAGGGTCATCCCAAGAAGGGCCGCGGAACATCGGTCGGCTTTGACTTCGGTCAGGCCGGGCGGCGCGAAACAGAAGCGAACCTTCGGGCGGCGCACTGGAGTAGAGGTCGTCAGGCTCCTCTTCGGAGGGAGTTGGTTGATGGGAAGCGACGCCTGAGCTGGTGAGCCGGAATTCGGGATTTGGTTCCCCTGGGACCTTGTTTCGAGATTTGGCGGATCCTTCGCTCGGTGCAGTGGGGGCTGGCAGCGATGCCGGCCCCCATTTCGTTTGGGGAATGCACGAGTCTCCCCTGCCTCCATTTATCGCCGGCGGTTGCGTTTCACCGCTTCGGATCGATCAACCGCAAGTTCGGTGCAAGAGACCGCGCATTAACTGCACGCGTTCACCGATTGTGAGCCTTTTCCGTTCAATCCTGAGAGAGGATTGGAAGGAAACGGCCGATGTCCGAGCTCGATAAATTACGCGACGACCATCTCGTGCTGGCGAACCTGTTCCGCCGGCTCCGCGACATCATCGAGCAGCCGGAGCCGCCGTCGCAGCTCGTGCTGTTCGACATCCGCCGCGAACTGCTGTCGAGCCTTCTCGCGCACCTCAAGCTCGAGGACTGGGCCCTGTACCCGCGCCTGGCGGCCAGCGCTGACAGCTCGATCAGCGAAACGGGCAGGCGATTCCAGAACGAGATGGGCGGGCTCGCGCCGGCCTTCCTCATCTATTGCGACAAGTGGAGCGCGAGCTCGATTCAATCCGACTGGGCCGGCTATTGCTCCGAAACGCGCGGCATTCTCGATTCGCTCGAGAACCGCCTCGATTGCGAGGACCGTGAGCTTCTTCCGCTGCTCGAGCGGCTGGACGCCGCCGCCTGAAGCCGCAAGTCACGGCTTTCGCCGCACCGCCCATACGAACGCGGATACGCTGCTGACGAGTGCAGCGACGGCAATCACCATTGCAGGATCGAGAACAAGCATAGCACGACTCCGAAGCGAGCCTTGTTCCCTATTTGTTCCTATCGCGCAATAGGGAAATTCCTATTGAGCAGCAGTTTCTTGCCCTTCGGGGTTCGCTCGCATATAGGGCGCCGCGTCCGGCGGGTGCTCATTCGGTATCCGCGGCAGCCCGTCACATTGGCGAGCTAGCGTAACCAGCGGGACGCGATGCGCCTGCTCGGCAGTCCCCGGGGATTGCCTGCGCTGGCTCATTTGCCATGCGACAGCTGCAAAGGGCGCCGTGCCCGGATGAGCCGGTCACGGCAGTGCATGTAACCAGGTCCGCATGTGAAGGTTCGCCACGGTGGCGGCCGAGCGGCAGGCCCGATTAAAGTCTAGGACACACACATTCTATGGCCACTACGGCATTTCCGACCCGCGACGATTTCGCGGCCCTTCTGAATGAGAGCCTCGGAGGCGAGGACGAAAGCTTCGAAGGCAAGGTCGTCAAAGGCACCGTCACCGGAATCGAAAACGACCTGGCGGTCATCGACGTCGGATTGAAGTCCGAAGGGCGAGTCCCGCTCCGCGAATTCGCCGCCCCCGGCCAGAAGGCCGAGCTGAAGGTCGGCGATGAGGTCGAAGTGTTCGTCGACAGGGTAGAGAATGCACAGGGCGAAGCGATGCTGTCGCGCGACCGCGCCCGCCGCGAAGCCGCCTGGGACACGCTCGAGAAGGAATATGAGGAAGGCAATCGAGTCGACGGCGTGATCTTCGGTAGGGTCAAAGGCGGCTTCACCGTCGACCTCGGCGGCGCCGTCGCCTTCCTCCCCGGAAGCCAGGTCGACATCCGTCCGGTTCGCGACGTCGGTCCGCTGATGGACATGCCGCAGCCGTTCCAGATCCTTAAAATGGACCGCCGCCGCGGCAACATCGTCGTTTCGCGCCGTGCAATCCTCGAGGAGCATCGCGCCGAGCAGCGCAGCGGCCTTATCCAGTCGCTGACCGAGGGCCAGGTGGTCGAGGGCGTGGTCAAGAATATCACCGACTATGGCGCCTTCGTTGACCTCGGCGGCATCGACGGCCTGCTCCATGTCACAGACATGAGCTACAAGCGGGTCAACCACCCGACCGAGGTCCTCAACATCGGCGACACGGTCAAGGTGCAGATCATCCGCATCAACCGCGAGACCCAGCGGATCAGCCTCGGAATGAAGCAGCTCGAGGCGGACCCATGGGAGGGCGCGAGCGCGAAATATCCGATCGACGGCACGTTCACCGGCCGAGTGACGAACATCACCGAATATGGCGCCTTCGTCGAGCTCGAGCCGGGCATCGAGGGCCTGGTCCACGTCTCCGAGATGAGCTGGACCAAGAAGAACGTCCACCCGGGCAAGATCGTCTCCACAAGCCAGGAGGTCGAGGTGAAGATCCTCGAGGTCGACGAGGAGAAGCGGCGCATCTCGCTCGGTCTCAAGCAGGCGCAGGCCAATCCCTGGGCCGAATTCGCGGACAAATATCCGGTCGGCGCCCAGGTCGAGGGCGAGGTCAAGAACTCGACCGAGTTCGGCCTCTTCATCGGCCTTCCCGGCGATGTCGACGGGATGGTTCACATGTCCGAAATCGCCTGGGGGGTCTCGGGCGAGGAAGCGCTGGCGCTTCACCACAAGGGCGAGACGGTCAAGGCCGTCGTTCTCGATATCGATGTCGAGAAAGAGCGCATTTCGCTCGGCATGAAGCAGCTTGAGCGCGGCGGGGTCGGCGGAAGCACGGTTGCCGCAGGCGGCGCGGTCAAGAAGGGCGACGTCGTCACCATCGAAGTTCTCGAGGTGAAGGACGGCGGGCTCGACGTTCAGGTCGCGGACGGCGGAGCCACCGGCTTCGTCAAGCGCAGCGACCTCGGCCGCGATCGCGACGAGCAACGTCCGGAGCGGTTCCAGGTCGGCCAGAAGTTCGACGCGATGGTCAGCGGGTTCGACCGCTCGAAGAAGCCCAACTTCTCCATCAAGGCGCTCCAGGTCGCCGAGGAGAAGCAGGCGGTCGCGCAGTTCGGTTCGTCCGACTCGGGCGCGTCGCTCGGCGACATCCTCGGGCAGGCGCTGAAGGAAGCCGAAACCAAGAAGGCGACCTCGAAGCCAGCCGCCGAGAAGCCGGCCGCCAAGAAGGCGGCTGCGGAAAAGGCGGCATCGGAGCCTACGACCGAGGAAGCGCCTGCAGGCGAGGACTCGGCCGCCGATGAGGCAACGACTGACGAAAAGCCGGTCGCCAAGAAGGCGGCTGCGAAGAAAGCTGCGGCCAAGAAGAAGAAGTAACATTCACATGGGCTTGCGCGGTCAGGACTTTCCTGACAGCGTGAGCCCAGCCCTCTGTGCCGGAGGGCGACCGAATTTAGCGGGGACTCGCCATGATCCGTTCCGAACTGGTTCAGAAGCTGTGCCAGGACTTCCCGGACCTCAACCAGCGTGAGGTCGAGAGTGTCGTAAGTGCCGTGTTCGATTCGATCACCGACCAGTTGGCCCAGGGCGGACGGGTCGAGCTTCGCGGGTTCGGAGCTTTCTCGACCCGCCAGCGCGACGCGCGGCTCGGCCGCAATCCGCGCACCGGCGAATCGGTGCAGGTGGACGCCAAGCGGGTCCCCTATTTCAAGCCGGGCAAGGAAATGCGGGAACGGCTGAACATCAACGGCGCCGAAACCGAGTTATAGTCATCCGACCCGCTGCGGACGTGGCGGAACGGTAGACGCTGGGGACTTAAAATCCTCTTCCCCAAACGGGAGTGTGGGTTCGACTCCCACCGTCCGCACCAGCCTTGAATTCAAGCCAATCCGGGATTGGCGAATTCAATGCTCCTGCCTCCACATACCAATCGCCTGACGCCGTCCCGCTATGGGACGCGTGGAGCAATTCGCGGAAATCGGCCGTTGAACATGGTTAAATGGCCGTTAAGCATTTCCCCATGGCACACGCACGCGCCGCAATTGCGTTGGACCCGCGCCTGTTCGGGCGCGCGTTCCGACTTCACTCGGACCGCGAGGGCCAATCGGGCTGGGCGATTTCCGACGATGCGAAATTGTTTGCGACGACCTTTGCCGCCGGTTTCCTCTTCGTCTCGATCCTGATCGCCTAAACGACGCTGCAGCGATCGTCATCGCAGGCCTTGTGGAGCTTCCACCCAAGCCATGCGGCGACGATGCTTGCGATTGCGACGATCAGCAAGCTGTCGGCGACCGTGACTCCGAGCTGGACGGCGCCGGTCAGGATCAGCGTCGCCGCGACCATGAAGCCGGAGTTGACGATATTGTTCGCCGCAATCGTTCGCGCAGTCTCCGCCTTGGGCACGGTAATCGTAAGAAAGGCGTAGAGCGGGACGACGAACATGCCGCCGGCGATCGCGACTCCGAGCAGGTCGAATACGACCCAAGGCCCATTCGGCATTGCCAGGAAGGCAGCGATCCCGTTCAACTGGTCCCCGGGCAGCTGGGGCCATGAATGAACACGGCGGAACAGGTCGAGGACGAACAGCCCCATCCCGAGCGCCGACGCCGGGGCGAACCGTGCCGCCACCTTGCCCTTGAGAAGCCGGTTCACTGCGATTGAGCCGATCGCCACGCCGACGGAGAAGATTGCGAGGAACAAGGTGGCAACCGATTGGTCGGCGGAAAGGCTGTTCTTGACTAGCGGCGGGAACTGCGCGGCGAGCACCGTTCCCATGGCCCAGAAGAAGCTTATCGACAGGATGGCGAGGAACAGTCTCGGCACGTGCAAGGTCGCGTTGACCAACGTGATCGACGCCCGGACGATGTGCCAATCCATCTTCCACGGCGGGGCAGCGGGGTCGGGCGGCGCTGGCGGAACCTGACCTCCCGCGATCCTGCCGATGACGGCAACGACGAGGACCGCGACCGCGGCCCACATCGCGTGGAA
>DATAKH010000137.1:0-5831 GCA_036261735.1 Sphingomicrobium sp. | reverse complement strand
GTCGAACCTGTTCGACTCATCCTACCAGGACGTTTTCGGCTACCGCACCGAAGGCCGGGCAATCCATGCCGGGATACGGATTGGCAGCCGCTAGGGGTTATCGAGCGGGCGGATCCGCGATCATCGCTGTGAAATTGGCTTCGGCTGCGACCTTCCCCTCGATAAGCGCCCGGCCAGCGAACTTGCAGACGCTGGTTCGCTTCTGGACGAACTCGACCTCGAGGCGAAGGAGCACTCCGGGTTCGACGGGGGCGCGGAATTTCGCGCCCTCAATGGCCATGAAATAGACCAGCTTGCCGGTCCCCGCGAGGCCGAGCGACTCAACGGCAAGGACGCCCGCGGCCTGGGCGAGCGCCTCGACGATCAGGACGCCCGGCATGATTGGCCGCCCGGGGAAATGCCCCTGGAAGAACTGCTCGTTGATCGTCACCGCCTTGATCGCGACGATTCCGCGATCCGGGTCGAGGCTCTCGACCCGGTCGACGAGGAGCAACGGATATCGGTGCGGAAGCGCCGCCATCACCCGCCCGACATCGAGCGGCCCGATGGCGTTCGGTTCCGAGGCTTGAGTCACCGTCCCTGCGGCTGTTGCTGCTGCTGCTGCTGCTGCGGGAGTGGAGTGACGCTTACCGACGGAAGCTGCTGATTCAACGCGCTCAAGACTTCCGAAGTGATGTCGATGCTGTTGTCGTTCGCGAGTGTCGTTTCTTTTGAAACGGCGACCAATGCGCCCCGACGCGCCCGAGACTGCTCCACGATTTGCATGAGCCTGCCGCCGATCTGCTGCTGCACGTGAGCGGCAGTCGACTGGAGCGTAGTCTGGCCGTTCTCCAGCTCCTGGTTAGCCTGCTCTTGCTTCTTCTGGAAAGCGGTAATCCTTGCTTTCAGCGCGGCGTCGGGCTCTTTGCCTGCGAGCCTGTCGATCGCGTCCTGAATGGGCTTGCCTTCGCTCTCCAGTTGCTGCCGCAGCTGCTGCACGCGGCTTCGAAGAGTGGTTTCCCTCTGCTGAAGCTGGGTCCGCGCCGCCGCGCAGGCAGTGCAGGTGCGGAGGATGTTTTGCGTATCGACGACCAGTATTGCGGGCCGCTGCTGTGCAGAGGCCGCCGTCGGAAGGGCAAATGCGCTCGCCACGAAGGCGGCGGATACGAGCAATTTGTTCATCAGAACTGTGTTCCTACGTTGAATGAAAAGAGCTTGGTGTCGTCGCCGTCTTGCTTGAGCAGCGCCTTCGCGAAGTCGATCCTGAGTGGCCCGAAGGGCGAGAGCCAATGGACTCCGACGCCGATCGACACGCGCGGGCGAGGCGAATTCCCGAGGAAGAATTCCTTGAATCCTGGAATGAACGAATAGCCGGCTGCCGGGCAGTCGGCTGCGGTCTGCCCGGGCGAGAGCACGATCTGCGGGTTCGTCGCAACGGCCGGATTGCAGGTTCCGGGCACGTCGACGAGGATGGGGCTTTCGAGGCCCCATACCGACCCGATGTCGACGAAAGCGGTCGGGCGCATGCCGAGACTTCGGACGCCGGCGCTCGTCGGCACCTCGAGCTCGAGCCGGCCCATGTAATATGCGTGGCCACCAAGCGAATCGCTGACCCGGCTGCCGCTGGCGTCATTGAAGTCGACTTCATCCAGCGTGCCTTCGGCCGAATAGGGAATCCGGAAGACTCGTGGCCCGATGCCGCGGATGTCAAAACCACGCAGCTGGTTGCCGAAGAAGCGGTCGGTCAGCCGGATCGGGTCGCGCCCCGGTCCCGGCGATTTCTGCAGCGGGTGGATGTAACCGCCTTCGAGGTGGGCGGAAAGAATCCAACCGCCACCGAACGACTTGTATTTCGTCGCATCGGCGCGCGTGCGAAGATATTTCACGCTTCCGCCAAGGCCGGCGAAGTCCTGGGAGAAGGTCAGCCTCTGGCCGCGGGTGGGATGGATGCCGTCCGTGTCGTTATAGGCGAGCGAATGGCCGATCGACGATGTTATCCGGCTCCCGATTTCGTCGCACAGGTAGCGGCCGGCCTTCAACGGATCGCACGCCAGTGGCTGCGGATCGTCGGGCCCGTCGGGGTCGGTGAAATAGAGCTCCTTGCTCAGCGATACCTTGTTCTCGACCAGCGAATAGCGCGTGCCGTAGATCAGATATTCAGAAATGGGGAAGCCGAGGTTGAACCCGCCGCCCGTGCTGACCTGCGAATAGGTCCTGTTCCGCTCGTCGCCGATGAAGTTGAAGCTGTTGTAGTCGCGCCGGTAGATCTGGCCGCCGAGCGTGATCTGCTTGTCGAACAGGTAGGGCTCGGTAAACCCGGCCGAAATCGACTTCGAGTATCGGGACCAGCTAAGTCCGGCATCGAGAATCTGGCCCATTCCGCGGAAGTTTGTCTGCTGCACCGACAGCGACAGGAGGAAACGTTCGAGGCTGGAATAGCCGGCGGAGAATTGCAGCTGGCCAGTCGGCTTTTCCTCTAGATTCACGCCGAGCACGACCCGGTCCGGGCCGGAGCCTTCGGTTTGCGCAATCTCGACGTTTTCCTGGAAGTAACCGAGCGACTGGATTCGGTCCTGCGAACGCTTGATCTTGATCGAATTGAACGCGTCGCCCTCGTTCACCCGGAACTCGCGCCGAACCACCTTGTCGTGAGTGACGGTATTGCCGTTGATGTCGATCCGCTCGACATAGACCCGCGGCGTCTCGCCGATCTGGAACGTAACGTTCATCGTCCGGTTCGCGGCGTCACGATTATAAATCGGGTTGATCTCGGCGAATGCATAGCCGAGCAAGCCGGCCACTTCATTCAATCCGGTAACCGTATCTTCGACCGCCTTGGCGTCGAACCATTCACCCGGAGCGATGCTAACCAGGTCCATGATCTTTTCTTTGGGAAGGTCGCGAAGCGCGCTTTCCGCTTCGATCGTCCCGAACTTGTAGCGGGGACCTTCCTCGACGACATAGGTGATGACGAAGTCGCGGCGATCGGGGGTTAGCTCGGCGAGCGCTGAAACGACGCGAAAATCGGCGTAGCCCTGGGTCAGGTAAAAGGCGCGGAGCTTCTGCTGGTCGGCCGCCAGCCGGTCCGGATCGTAGCTGTCGTTCGACTTCAGGAAGCCGAGCAGGCCGCCGGCCTGGCGCGTGTACATTTCCTTGATCAGCCGGCCATCGCCGAAGTTGTCGTTGCCGATGATGTTGATCTTGCGGACTTTGGAAACGGGCCCCTCGTAAATCTCGAAGACCAAGTCGACCCGGTTCTGGTCGAGCTCGACGATCTTGGGCTCGACCCGCGCCGCGAAGCGCCCCTGGCGCTTGTAGAGCTCGATGATGCGATCGACATCGGCCCGGACTTTGGGAGCAGTGAAGATCTGCCGCGCCTTGAGCTGGATCTCGGGGAGGATCTTGTCCTCCTTGAGTTTCTTGTTGCCCTCCAGGACAATGCGATTGATGACCGGGTTTTCCTGGACCGTGATCACCAGGTTGCCGGTTTCGCCGCCGGAGATGACGACGCTCGAGAATAGCGAGGTCGCGTAAAGGTCCTTTAGGGCCTGGTCGAGAGTGTCGGCGGTGTAGGTTTGGCCCGGGGTCAGGCTCGAATAGGCAATGATCGTCGCAGGCTCGAGCCGCTGGTTGCCGCGAACGGCAATCGAGCGAATCATTCCGGCGGCCTCGGGGGTCGGCACCGCCGCAGGTGCGGGGGTCGCCGGCTGCTGAGGCTGCGGAGCATCCTGTGCAAGCAATGGCGCCGGCCAGCCTCCGATGATGGTGCCGATCAGGAGCACCGCGCCTGCACGCCTGGAGATTTTCGCTTTATCTGGAATCACGCGTTCCCCGCCTTGAATGCTGTGCCGCTTCGCAAATGCCGCGGTCGTCTGGATGTGCTGCCCTGCCCCAAGCGACCTAGCCAATCAAGCGCCCGAGCCGTTCCCAAACGCCGAATGATCCCAAATCATTCACGGTCGTGAACAGGAGCAGCGCAAAGAGCAGGGCAAGCCCTCCTCGAAAAGCCCATTCCTGCGCCTGCACGCTGACCGGGCGGCGGCGAATCGCTTCCACGGCGTAGAAGAAGAGATGGCCGCCATCCAGCATCGGGACTGGCAAGAGGTTGATGAATCCGAGATTAATCGAGATCAACGCTGCAAGCGTGATGAATTCGAGCGCCCCCAGCTTGGCGCGCTGGCCGGCCACCTGGGCGATTTTCAGGGGGCCGCCAATCTCCTTCACGGAGCGCCGTCCGGTGATGATCTGGCCCACGCCTTCGACCATCAGGCGGGTAAGCTGGAACGTGTTCTCGGCGCCCAGCCCCACGGCGCCGGGGATGGACACCCGCTGAAGGGCGCTGCTGGCGGGATAGATGCCGAGCAGCCCGCGCTCGAACTTCTGCCCGAATTCGTCGGTGGTGACGTCGCTCTGAAGGGTGACCGGGACCTCGCGGACCGTCCCGGAGCGCTCGAACCGGACAGCGACCTTCTGGCCGGGGCGAAGGACGACATAGTTGCGGATGTCCATGAAGCTGTTCGTGCTCCGGCCGCCGATCGCGACGATCGTGTCCCCGGGCTGCAATCCCGCGGCCGAAGCCGCCGAATTGGGCTGGATTTCACCGACGACGTTCGTTCGAGGGGCGCCGAAGGCCAGGAAAAAGGCCGAAAAGATGACGATCGCCAAGAGGAAATTGGCCATCGGGCCAGCCAGCACGATCAGGAATCGCTGCCAGACGGGCTTGTGGTGGAAACTGCGCGCCTTGAGCTCCGGCGGGATCTCCCTGCTGGGCGTGCTGGCAACATTCTCGTCCCCGACGAAGCGGACGTAGCCGCCGAGCGGAAGCCAGCCGATCTTCCATCGAGTTCCGCTTCGGTCTGTCCATCCCGCGACCTCGCGGCCGAATCCGATCGAGAAGGTTTCGGCACCGACTCCGAATAGGCGTCCGACGAGATAATGGCCGAGCTCGTGGAAGAAGACGAGCGGTCCGATCATGCACACGAAGGCGACGACGATCAGCCAAAGGGGCGGTTGGGAAAGCATCAGCGGCAATGTTCCGAGATTAGTGCAGACGTGCGTTCCCGCGTTTCGCGGTCGAGTGCAACAACTTCGTCGATCGTAGCAGCTTCCGGGGCATCGCACTCGCATATCGCCTGTTCGACGATGCCGCTGATGTCGCAAAAGCCGATGTGCCCGCCGAGGAAGTGGTCGACCGCAATCTCGTTCGCGGCGTTGAGTACGATTGCCACCCCTCCCCCGCTCTCGAGCGCCTGCCGAGCGATCCGAAGCGCCGGGAAGCGCTCAAGGTCGGGAGCCTCGAACTCGAGCTTGCCTATGTCGGCGAGCGACAGGCGCTCCGACGGGGTCTCCATCCGTTCAGGCCACGCGAGCGTGTAAGCGATCGGGATCCGCATGTCGGCGCTTCCCAGTTGAGCGAGAAGCGAGCCGTCGACGAATTCCACGAGGGAGTGGACGACCGATTGCGGGTGAACGACGACATCGATCCGCTCGGACGGCAGCCCGAACAGGTAATGCGCCTCGATCAGCTCAAGTCCCTTGTTCATCAAGGTCGCGGAGTCGACCGAGATCTTCGCGCCCATCGACCAGCGCGGATGGGCGACGGCCTGGGCCGGGGTCGCGCTACGCATCTCTTCGCTCGATGATCTGCGAAAGGGCCCGCCGCTCGCCGTGAGCACCAGGCGCGTGATGTCCTCGCGCCGACTGCCGGCGATGCACTGGAAGATAGCATTATGCTCGCTGTCGACCGGAAGAAGGACCGATCCGCTGCGCTCTGCGGCGTCGGTCATAAGCCGGCCCGCCGTAACCAGCGCTTCCTTGTTTGCCAGCGCCACCGTCTTGCCGGCTTCGATCGC
>DATAKH010000127.1:0-5942 GCA_036261735.1 Sphingomicrobium sp. | reverse complement strand
GTCACAGCGAATCCCTCAGCTTCACCCAGCCGAACCATCCGATAGCAGCGGCGACCGCTCCGAGGATGAGGAAGGTGGCAAGCCCTGCGAGCAGGGGTGTCATGTAATAGGCAAGGGCGACGACGATCGCGACGCTAACGGCGCAAACCGCACCGATAGCGACGAGCGTTGCAGCCCCGAACAGGGCCGCCGCGACCGCCACCGACTTCGATTTTTCCGCGGCGATCGCCTTGGCGAGATGGACCTCGGCCCGGGCATAGGACTTGGCGTCGTCAACGAGCTGGCTTGCAAGCTCGCCGATCGAACGGTCACCGCCCGGGCGCGTGGGGTCTTCCGCCGGCTTCAGCATCAGCTCCGTCGGCGCGATGAGCTCGACCGACGATCCTCGTCACCGTCTTCGTCGTTGTCGTCGCTTGCGAGGCCGGATTTCACCAGCCGGGCAAGAGCGAAGCCGACAATCGCTGCGCCTGCCAGCGCCACGCCGGGGCTCTTGCGGATGAAGTTGCGTGTATCGTCGATCAGCTCGTCGGGGTCCTTCGAGGCAAGCCTGTTCGCGGTGCTCTCAAGGGTTTCGGCGGCTTTTCGCGCATAGTCGCCATACTCTTCGCCCAGACGCTCATCGAGTCCGGTGGCAGTCTCACCGACCAGCTTGCCGACATTCGCCAGCGCTTCGGCCGACCGTTCGATCCCCTGGCCGACGAAGCCGCGCGCCTTTCCGGCCGCTTCCTCGGATAGCTTGTCACTTCCGCTGCGGACCTTTTCCATCAGCCCGGTGCCCGCTCTGGACCCCGTCGAGGCAGACTTGCGAGTCGAACGCCCCTTGCCGCCGCGGCCGGTCGAACCTGTCACGTCGCTGGTGTCCGTATCCATTGCCCCGGGGATCACCGTGTCGGTGCCTTCCGGAAGGTCTCTGTCTTGCTGCGCCATTTCGTCAGTCCTCCTTGGGGAGTTCAACCCTGCACTGTCGCGCTCGTTCCGCAGTTTACCCGGCGAAAGTTGCGCGGGTCGCGAGCGGGCCTATAGCCGCCCGGGAATCTCCAGCTTCGGTCCAGTTCATTACGCTTACGTAAGAAGGAATTCCATGACTGCAATCACTGCCATCCGCGGACGCCAGATCCTCGATAGCCGCGGCAACCCGACGGTCGAGGTCGATGTGACGCTGGAAGACGGCAGTTTCGGCCGCGCAGCGGTGCCGTCCGGTGCATCGACTGGCGCCCACGAAGCGGTCGAGCTTCGCGACGGCGACAAGGACCGCTGGGGCGGCAAGGGCGTCGAGAAAGCGGTGCGGTCGGTGAACGGGGAAATCGCCGAAGCGCTGACCGGCCACGATGCGGAGGACCAGGGCGAGATCGATTCCTCGATGATCGCGCTCGACGGGAGCGACAACAAGGGACGCCTCGGGGCCAACGCAATCCTGGGGGTCAGCCTCGCCTGCGCCAAGGCGGCGGCGAAGGCGGCTGGGTTACCCCTCTATCGCTATCTCGGCGATGGCACGGCGGCCATGCTGCCGGTGCCGATGATGAATATCGTTAACGGCGGGGCACACGCGGACAATCCGATCGATTTCCAGGAATTCATGATCATGCCGGTCGGCGCCGCCAGCTTTTCGGAAGCGCTGCGCTGCGGCACCGAAGTCTTTCATGCACTGAAGTCCGCCTTGCACTCGAAGGGATTGTCCACCGCCGTGGGTGACGAGGGCGGATTTGCGCCGGACCTCAAGTCGGCCCGCGATGCCCTCGACTTCATCATCGGTTCGATCGAGACGGCCGGCTACAGTGCCGGAAAGGACGTTTTGATCGCGCTCGACCCAGCTTCGACGGAATATTATCGCGATGGCAAGTACCAGCTCCAAGGCGAGGCGCTGTCGCTGGGCTCCGACGAAATGGTCGACTATTTCGAAAAGCTGGTCGCGGACTATCCCATCGCCTCCATCGAGGACGGCATGGCGGAGGACGACTGGGCGGGCTGGAAGGCGATCACCGAGCGGCTTGGCGACCGGGTGCAGCTGGTCGGGGACGATTTGTTCGTCACCAACGTCAAGCGGCTCGCCCGAGGCATCGAGGATGGCGTCGCAAATTCGATCCTGATCAAGGTCAACCAGATTGGGACGCTGACGGAAACGATCGCGGCGATACGGCTGGCGCAAGGCCACAATTACACGGCGGTGATGTCCCATCGCTCCGGTGAAACCGAGGACTCGACCATCGCCGACCTCGCCGTCGGCCTGGGCACGGGCCAGATCAAGACGGGCAGCCTCGCCCGATCCGACCGGGTCGCAAAGTACAACCAACTCCTGCGCATCGAGGAAGGCCTCGGAGACCGGGCGGTTTATCCGGGAGCTGAGGCGATCAAGGCGTACCGTCGCGGTTGATGCACAACTTAGAACGCCAAACCACGGATTTTGCTTGCGTTCGGGACTCAGTCGTGATTCTCCTGAAGACGCGATGGGTGGCAAGCGCAGTATCGGACTGATCCGCCGGATGTTCTGGCCGGCGATGGCGCTTCTCGTCGTCGGCAATTTCGCTGGTTACGCGATCGCCGGACCGAACGGCATACTCGCCTGGGGCGGCTATCATCGCGACCTCAATGAGCGGAAGATCGAGCTCGCCAAACTGGAAGAGCAGAAGGCGCAGCTCCGTCACCGCTCGAAGCTTCTCGATCCCAGGAAGGCCGATCCCGACCTGGCCGACGAGCTTGCCCGGCGCGACCTCGGGCTGGTTCGTCCCGACGAGATTATCGTCCCGCTCAACTAGCCCCTGTTGCCGCCCAACTGCGGCGCACCTATAGACGCGGCGCTCCGTCACTGCCCGAGAGAATTGCCCGTGGCGCAATCCGCCAAAGCTTCGAAAACCAAAGCCAAGCCCGAGAAAGCCGCACCGCCGGCCGAACAGAGAATGGCCCGCCCGCCCGAGCCGAAGCGCTTCGAGGCGGACAAGGACCAGCTGCTCGAATTCTATAAGGAGATGCTCCTGATCCGCCGCTTCGAGGAGCGGGCGGGACAGCTTTACGGCCTGGGGCTGATCGGCGGCTTCTGCCACCTGTACATCGGCCAGGAAGCGGTCGCGGTCGGACTGCAATCGGCGATGACGGTCGGCAAGGACAGCGTCATTACCGGCTATCGCGACCATGGGCACATGCTTGCCTACAAGATCGACCCCAAGGTGATCATGGCCGAGCTGACCGGCCGCGAAGCGGGAATCTCGAAGGGCAAAGGCGGCTCGATGCACATGTTCAGCGTCGAGCACGGATTCTATGGCGGCCACGGCATCGTCGGCGCCCAGGTGCCGCTCGGGACGGGCCTCGCCTTTGCGCACAAATATCGCGAGGACGGCGGCGTGTGCCTCGCCTATTTCGGCGATGGGGCTGCGAACCAGGGGCAGGTGTACGAGGCGTTCAACATGGCAAAGCTGTGGAACCTGCCGATCATCTACGCGATCGAGAACAACCAATATGCGATGGGCACCTCGGTCGCTCGCTCGGCTTCCGAGCCCGACTTCTACAAGCGTGGCGAAAGCTTCCGGATCCCCGGCATCCGGGTCGACGGAATGGACGTGCTGGCAGTGCGCGGTGCGGCGGAAATGGCGCTCGAATGGGCGCGCGAGAAGGGGCCGATCATCCTCGAGCTGATGACTTACCGCTATCGCGGCCATTCGATGTCCGACCCGGCCAAGTATCGGACACGCGAAGAGGTCCAGGATATCCGCACCCAGCGCGACCCGATCGAGCATGCAGCCAAGGCGCTCGAAAAGATGGGCGTGAAGGAAGACGAGCTCAAAGCGATCGACAAGGAAATCAAGGAGATCATCGTCCAAGCCGCGAAATTCGCCGAGGACGCGCCCGAGCCGGAAGCAGCCGAGCTTTATACCGACGTGCTGGTGGGGACGTACTGATGGCGCTCGAGCTGAAGATGCCCGCTTTGTCTCCGACGATGGAGGAAGGGACTCTCGCCAAGTGGCTGGTCAAGGAGGGCGACGAGGTCAGCTCCGGCGACATCCTTGCCGAGATCGAGACCGACAAGGCGACCATGGAGTTCGAGGCCGTCGACGAAGGCAAGATCGCGAAGATCCTGGTGCCCGAGGGCACCGATGGGGTAAAGGTCGGGGAGGCGATCGCGCTCCTCGAAACCGAAGGCGGCGAAGCGCCGGCCGGCCCGAAGCACGAGCCCGAGGCGCAGGCCAAGACGGCGGCAAAAAACGAGCCGTCGATACCGGAGCCGGAATCCCAGCAGGCCGAGGCCACTCCCACGCCGCACAAGATGGAGACCGCTGCTCGCGACCTCGTCCGCGATGTCGACGAAACAAGCGACGACGACCGGCCCGATGCCCCCGAAGGCGCGACAATGGCCGATGTCACCGTTCGCGAGGCGCTTCGCGACGCGATGGCGGAGGAAATGCGCCGCGACGAGCGCGTGTTCGTCATGGGCGAGGAGGTCGCCGAGTACCAGGGCGCCTACAAGGTCACGCAGGGGCTTCTCGAGGAGTTCGGGCCGAAGCGGGTCGTCGATACGCCGATCACCGAATATGGCTTCGCGGGGCTGGGGACCGGGGCGGCGATGGGCGGCCTTCGGCCGATCGTCGAGTTCATGACCTTCAACTTCGCGATGCAGGCGATCGACCACATCGTGAACTCGGCGGCGAAGACGAACTACATGTCGGGCGGGCAGATGCGCTGCCCGGTCGTGTTCCGCGGCCCCAATGGCGCCGCCGCCCGCGTTGCCGCCCAGCACAGCCAGAATTACGGGCCGTGGTATGCGAGCGTGCCGGGACTCGTGGTGATCGCGCCGTATAGTGCAGCCGACGCCAAGGGACTGCTGAAAGCTGCGATCCGGAGCGAAGACCCGGTCGTCTTCCTCGAGAACGAGCTGCTGTACGGCCAGCATTTCGACGTCCCGGAAGTCGACGATTACGTGCTTCCGATCGGCAAGGCGAAGGTGGTGCGCCCGGGCAAGGACGTCACCCTCGTCAGCTATTCGATCGGCGTCGGGGTGGCGCTGGAGGCGGCGAAGCAGCTGCTTTCAGAAGGGATAGATGCCGAGGTCATCGATCTTCGCACCTTGCGGCCGCTCGACAAGGAAACGGTGCTCAAAAGCCTCGCCAAGACCAACCGGATGGTGGTGGTCGAGGAGGGCTGGCCGACCTGCTCGATCAGCTCGGAGATCATCGCCATCGCGATGACCGAGGGCTTCGACGACCTCGACGCGCCGGTGCTTCGGGTGACCGACGCGGACGTGCCGCTGCCCTATGCCGCCAATCTCGAGAAGATGGCGCTGATCAAGGCCGAGGACGTGGTCGAGGCGGCCAAGACGGTCAGCTACCGCGATTAGCCCCGACCAGGAGCTGGCGCTGATTCACATGCGCGAGCAGCTGCAGCCGGTTTTTCGCGCACTCTTTGAAGTTGACTGCGCGATGGCCGACGTCGTCGCGCGATCGACCGAGCCGGCGCTGGGGCGGATCAAGCTCGCTTGGTGGCGCGAGCAGCTGGAAGCGCTCGATGAGAAGGCTCCGCCCGCCGAGCCGAGGCTGAACGCTGTGGCCGGGCAGCTGCTTCCAAGGGGGATCGATGGCGCTGACGTCGCAGGGCTCGAGCCGGGCTGGGCGACACTGCTCGATCCCGAGGTGGATGCGACGCTCGTTGCCAATCGCGGGAAGCTGCTGTTCGGAATCGGCGGACGGCTGCTTGGTTCGCGTGACGAGAGGATCGGCGAAGCGGGCGCGCTTTATGCGCTGGCGTCGGTCGGCAGGCGGGGTGTGCCGCAGCTATTGGAGCCGGCCAGGGACTATCTGCAGCGGCTGAGCGGGCATCGCTTCGAGCGACGAGCAAGGCCGCTGACGATGCTCGCCCGGGCTTCAGCGCGCGACCTCGATCGAGACGAGGCCGAAGGCAGTGCCTCGCGCGCGGCGGCAATGCTCGCGCACCGCTGGAGCGGCCGCATCGGTTGACAG
>DATAKH010000103.1:0-38046 GCA_036261735.1 Sphingomicrobium sp. | reverse complement strand
ATATCCGCGCCGGTGGGCGGAGCCAACCGCGAAGGGGGAAGGAAACGATCATTTGATCCCTGCCGGGACCTCAGGCTGATGGCGCGCACGGACTCGCGGTTGAGCGGGACGCTGCCGTTCCTGCTCTATGCGCTGATCGTCCTTGGCCATTTGTTCCTCTGCCGGCTGATCATCGCCTACCAGGCCCAGCCGCCGCCCGAACAGCTGACGGCCCAGACGGTGCTCGCCGCGATCGGCCACCTCGGATCGGACGCGCTCGCGGTCTCGATCGTCGCATTGCTGACCTTGGCGATCGCACGGGGCTCGGCCGCGGCGGCGGCGACCTTCATGGCGCTGGCCGCCGGGTATCTGATGCTGACCGGCGCGATCAACGTCGGAGTCATGAGGGTCTATAATCAGCCGGCGACGATAAACTTGCTCAGCTACGGCGACTTCCTGAACCTCTCGGGTCTCGCCTCGCTGACGAAATATATGACGCGGGCGGACAGGCTCGTCCTCGGCCTTGCCATGGTTCTGACAGCGTCGTTTGCCCTTCTTCCAGCGGTCCGGCGTTGGCGCAGTCTCGGTGGCCCGGCCGTGGCGTGGGCCGTGGTCCTCGCGGCGCTGCCGGCTCTGGTTGCCTTGCCACTGCACGCGCTTCTGTACGGTGACGGCGACAGCCGGGGGCGGAACGCGAACGCCGGATGGCGGCTGGCGATGTCGGCGATCGCGCCGCCGTCCGGACGGGCCGTGCAGGTCAGCGATCCGGATTTGCTCGATCCTTTCGAGACCTACGCTTTGAAAAGCGTCATTTCTCCGCCTGCAATTCGCGAGGCGCATATCCGCAACGTCCTGGTGGTCGTGCTCGAATCGGTCGGGACCGACTATCTGGACTCGGCCGCCGCGCCGAACCTGAACCGGCTCAAGGCCAATGCCGCTTATTTCCCGAACACGTTCGCGCCTATGGCGAGCTCGCCGATGTCGCTGTTCAGCCTGATGGCGGGCATGTACCCGCCGGTGTCCCCGCGCGCGATCCCGATGGTCGAGCCCGAATTTCCGGCGACCACATTGCTCGAATCGCTCGGCTCCAGCGGCAGGAGGACCGCGGTATTTTCGGCGAACTGGGGTTTCATGGACTTTCCCCGCTACCTGAAGGGGCGGGCCGGCCATCTCGAGGAAATCCCCGACGATCGGCAATGCGAGGACTGCAGTTTCGCCTCGCTCAGGCACTGGATCACGCAGTCCGGCCAGCCCTTCGCGGCGCTGCTATGGACCTACCGGACCCACTATCCCTACGGTGCGGATCCTTCGCGGATCGCCGGCAACCCGAAACTTGCGGTGAGCCGCTACATCGCCGGGATCAGGGAGACCGACCGGCAGGTCGGTGAGCTGGTTGCGTGGCTGGAGCAGAACGGCCGGCTGGACGACACGCTGGTAGTGATAGTCGGGGACCACGGCGAAGCGTTCCTCCAGCACGGCACCCAATCCCACGGCAACGACGTCTATCGAGAGACGGTTCGGGTGCCGCTGATGCTCGTCAACAAGCGGATGTTTTCTGGTGTCGTCGACCCTTCTCCCGTCCGCCTCATCGACGTCGCTCCGACGCTGCTGTCGCTGGCTCGAGTGCCCGCGCCGGAGACGTTCCAGGGACTCGACCTTACGAAACCGCTGCGGCCGCGGCGCGTCTTCTTCGCAGCGGCGTGGCTGCACCTGGTGATGGGCTTCCAGGAAGGGCGGATGAAGTACAATTATTATTATGTCACCGACCAGCTGCAGGCCTTCGACATTGTGCGCGACCCGAACGAAACGGTGGACATCGCGGACAGGCTGGCTCCAGCCGAGCGCGCCGCCGTCGTCCACCGGATCATGAACTGGAAGGCGGCGGTCGATTCGAAAACGGAAGCCGTGAGGTCAGCGCCGCGGAGGCGTTAGCTCCACTTGGCCAGCGGCGGCAGGCTCATCAGGATCGCATCGATGTTGCCGCCGGTCTTGAGACCGAACAGGGTTCCGCGGTCGTAGAGCAGGTTGAACTCGACATAGCGGCCGCGGAACTCGAGCAGCCGCTCCATGTCAGCCTCGCTGAACTTGGTGCCCATGCGCTTGCGGATGATTTTGGGGAAGATGTCGAGGAAGGCCTCGCCGACGTCGCGGGTGAAGGCGAAATTCTGATCGAAGGTCGCACCCTCGCCGGGCTCGCGGCACTCGAGATGGTCGTAGAAGATTCCGCCGACCCCGCGCGATACGCCACGGTGGGGGAGGAAAAAGTATTCGTCCGCCCATTTCGAGAAGCGCGGGTAAAAGGTCGGGTCGTGCGCCGCGCATGCGGCCCGAAGCCGGGCGTGAAAGGCGTCCGTGTCCTCCTGGCAGGGGATCGCCGGGTTGAGGTCGGCTCCACCGCCGAACCAGCGCTTCGTCGTCGCCAGGAAACGGGTGTTCATGTGCACCGCCGGCACGTGCGGATTGGCCATGTGCGCGACCAGGCTGATCCCGGTGGCGAAGAATCGCGGGTCGGCCTCGTCAGCGCCCAGTATCGTCTTGGCGAACTCGGGCGAAAAGCGGCCGCCGACGGTGGAGACGTTGACGCCGACCTTTTCGAACACGCTGCCGTTCATTTGCGCGCGGACCCCGCCGCCGCCGCTGGCGCCCGATTCGTCCTCGCGGTCCCACGGCGTGCGGACGAAGGCCGAATCCGATCCGGCTTCGCGCTCAATCTCTTCGAAGGCGGCGCAAATCCGGTCCCGGAGCGACTCGAACCAGTCCTTCGCCGACTGTTGCTGCTGGTCGAGGGAAAGCATCGGCAGGCTCATTGCCAGGCCGCGCCGCGGAAGCAAGCTCGGCATTTTGCGTATTGAGCCGGCGACTTGCGAAATCGGCCCCTTGGCAGTGCGGGACGCGGTCGCTATCAGGCCCGCCAATCGCCTAAGGGGGCCCCGTTGGGCGGGCCGCCACTTGTCATAGGGTAAGCATGGCTGACGTTTCGGTTACGGCTGGCGATGGCGTTCGCCGCCGCGATTTTCTCAATGTTGCGGCGGTGAGCTTTGCCGGTGTCGGCGCTGTCGCTGCAATTGCTCCGCTGCTTGTCCAGATGTCGCCTCCGGCGGACGTCCTGGCGCTGTCGACCGTCGAGGTCGATATTTCCAAGATCCAGCCCGGGCAGGGGATCAAGACGGTATGGCGAAAGCAGCCCGTTTTCGTCCGCAACCTGACTCCCAAGGAAATACAGGAAGCGAATGCTGTCCCGATGTCCGAGCTTCGCGACCCGCAGACGCTTGCCCAGCGCACCAAGCCCGGCAAGGCGAACTGGCTGATCACGCTTGGCGTGTGCACCCATCTGGGCTGCGTCCCGCTGGGCATCGGCGAGGGTGAGAACAAGGGGCCGTTCGGCGGCTATTTCTGCCCGTGCCACGGTTCGGCCTATGACACCGCAGCCCGAATTCGCTCCGGCCCGGCGCCGAGCAACCTTTTCGTTCCCGATTATGAATTCACGTCGCCGACCACGGTCCGGATCGGCTGAGGGGAGAGCGTGACACAATGAGCTTTTCCTGGGCCAAGGCCTACGAACCGAAAAATCCGTTCATGCGCTGGCTCGACGAGCGCCTGCCGCTCCCGCGTCTTGTGTACGGCGCGGTGGGTGGCGGCTATCCGGTGCCGCGCAACCTCAATTACTGGTGGAATTTCGGAGTCCTCGCCGGGCTTTTCCTGACCATCCAGATCGTCACGGGCATCGTGCTTGCGATGTGGTATTATGCGACCGGCGACGGCGCCTTCAATTCGGTCGAGCACATCATGCGCGACGTCAACGCGGGATGGCTGCTACGCTACACGCACGCCAACGGCGCCAGCTTCTTTTTCATTGTCACCTACATCCACATTTTCCGCGGCCTCTATTACGGATCGTACAAGGCGCCGCGCGAGCTGGTGTGGATCCTCGGCCTTGTCATCTACCTGCTGATGATGGCGACGGCCTTCATGGGCTACGTCCTGCCCTGGGGCCAGATGAGCTATTGGGGCGCGCAGGTCATCACCGGCTTCTTCGGGGCGATCCCGCTGATCGGCGAGCCGCTTCGGGTGTGGCTGCTCGGCGGCTATGCTCCGGACCAGGCGGCGCTGACCCGCTTCTTCTCGCTCCACTATTTGTTGCCGTTCGTGATCGCGGCGGTCGTCGTACTGCACATCTGGGCGCTCCATATCCCCGGATCGAGCAACCCGACCGGAGTGGACGTGAAGGACGAGAAGGACACGCTTCCGTTCCACCCGTTCTACACCGCCAAGGACGGCTGGTTCGCGGGCGGGGTCCTGCTCGTTTTCGCACTCGTCGTGTTCTTCGCGCCGAACGCGCTTGGCCACCCGGACAATTACATTCCGGCGAACCCGCTGGCGACCCCGGCGCACATCGTTCCGGAATGGTATTTCTGGCCCTTCTACGCGATCCTTCGCGCTTTCACGACGGACTTCATCCTGCCGGCCAAGCTGTGGGGCGTGCTTGCGATGTTCGCTTCGATCCTGCTGCTGTTCTTCCTTCCCTGGATCGACAAGTCGCCGGTCCGTTCGGGCAATTACCGGCCGCTGTTCCGCACATTCTTCTGGATCCTGGTCGCCGATGTTCTCATCCTGGGCTGGGCAGGCGGGCAGCCGGCGACCGCGCTGCCGGTCGCGATCGGCCAGATTACCTCGGCATATTATTTCGCGCATTTCCTGATCATCCTGCCGCTGATCTCGAAGTTCGAGACTCCGTTGCCATTGCCCCGCTCGATCACCGATTCGGTCTTGCACGGGGAAAAGCAGGAAAGCGCTCCGGCCGGCGTCGAGCCCGGCACGACAACCATCGCCGGCGAAGGGAGCAGCCGTAAATGATTCGCTGGTTACTCGGTTTCATCGGGGCTGCCTTTTCGGTCGTGCTCCTATGGTCGCTGTTCAGCGGCCTCAGCACCCATTTCAGCGACCCTCCCGAGCCGACGGCCGAGGAGGAGTTCCACAAGCATCCCAAGCCGCTCCATCTGGCCAGCGACGGCCCGCTGGGCCACTTCGACCGGCAGCAGCTCCAGCGCGGCTTCCAGGTGTACAAGGAGGTCTGCGCGGCCTGCCACGGCCTTAGCCACGTCGCCTTCTATGACCTTGAAGGCCTCGGCTATAGCGAAGCCGAAGTGAAGGCGATCGCCAGCCAGTGGCAGATCGAAGTCCCGAGCATCAACCCGGAGACCGGCGAGGCCGCAACCCGGCCGGCGCTCGCGTCCGACCGCTTCCCGTCGCCCTATCCGAACGAGGTGGCCGCGCGCGCTGCGAACAACAATGCGCTCCCGCCCGACCTGTCGCTGATCACCAAGGCGCGCGAGGGCGGAGCGGCCTACATCCACTCGCTTCTGACGGGTTACCAGAACCAGCCCGCGGAGCTGGTACACAAGTTTCCGGCAGCGAAGACTCCGGAGGGACTCTACTTCAACCCGTACTTCGCCAATTTGAACATCGCGATGCCGCCGCCGCTGACCAGCGAAGGACAGGTCCAATATGCCGACGGGACGCCGCCTACGGTCGATCAGATGGCCACGGACGTTGCCGCATTCCTGGTATGGGCCGCAGAGCCGAAGCTGGAGAACAGGCATGCCGCGGGGATAGCGGTCGTCGTCTTCCTGCTGTTCGCGACCATCCTCGGCCACCTCGCCTATCGGAACGTCTGGGCCGAAGCGAAGCGCAAGGTGCGGGTGACCGGCGCGATCGAGCCGGAGAACAAGGCAAAGCGGCGCCGAGCCAACCGCAAGGCGGGCGTCAGCGACTGACCTTCATCGGCGTTATCGCGCGCCGAAGACGATTGTCATTCATCCCAGCGACATCAGGACAGGCGCATCCTTCGTCCGCGGTTAACCTAAACATCCTCGCGTTCGGAGGGACTTATGCGCGCACGCCTTGTACTTCTTCTTGCCGGTTCGGCGGCCCTCGGCGGCTGCGCCACCGGCTACGGCTATGGCGGCTATGGCGGCTATGGTGGCTATGGCGGTTACGGCAGCGGCGTCTCGATCGGCGTTAGCACCGGCTACGGCGGCTACGGCGGTTATTACGACCCCTATTACGGCGGCTACGGGAGCTACGGCACCTATGGGAGCTACGGCGCGCCCTATTACGGCTGGTACGACAATTATTATTACCCGGGCACCGGCTATTACGTTTACGACAGCTATCGCCGTCCGCATCGCTGGACCGACAGGCAAAGGCGGTACTGGACCAGCCGCCGGGACCGTGACGGCCACCACAGCGGAACCAGGGAGCGCAGGGAAAACCGCGAGAACTGGAGCGGATTCGACCGCCGCGACCGCAACGACCGCAACGACCGCGATCGCAGCCGCCGCGACCGGAATCGCGACCGCGACGACGATCAGCGCTCGAACCGCCGCTAAAGGTTCGCCGACGCTCCTCGCCCGTTTGCAGTAATGCGATTGCGGCGCTCGCGGATTCATGCACGGTGCGCTCTCCTGTTTCGGGGAGGGACGAATGCTGCGATTCCGATGGGTTTGCGTCGCTTCCGTGGCGCTTGCGGCGCTGGCCGCGCCAGCCGCCGGGGCCAGCAGCGAGATTGACCGGATCATCGACGAGGGGCTCAGCCACAGCCAGGCGATGCGTAATGCCTCCGAGCTAATGGACGGGATCGGTCCGCGGCTGACCAACTCGGAGAATTTCGACAGGGCTGCCGACTGGGCTCTCGGCAAGTTCCGCCAGTACGGGCTCGAGAACGTGCACCGCGAACCCTACCAGTTCGGACTCGGCTGGAACCTCGATTCCTGGTCGGCGCAGATGGTCGAACCGCGCGGGATAGTGATGCGATCGATGCCGGTCGGATGGTCGCCGCCGACGAACGGCCCCCTTACCGCGCCGGTGATCCTCGCGCCGATGAGCAAGAAAGAGCATTTCGACAAATGGCGCGGCAAGCTTGCGGGCAAGATCGTAATGGTCAGCCTGCCCGGCGCGCCCAGGCAATGGTCCACCTCGCCGTTCCGCCGCTACGAGGACAGCGACATCGCCAAGCTCGACGAATATGAGCTCCCGAAAGACGAGCTGCGGACGTACAAGGAGTTCGTCAAAGGCGACAAATTCCCGCTCGAGCTGTCACGGTTCCTCAAGGCCGAGGGCGCGGTCGGCATGGTCCGCAAGAGCTATCGCGACTGGGGCCTGGTCAGCGGTGAAGGCTATCTGATCGAGCCGGGCAAGACCCTTGCTCTGCCGTTCATGGAGCTCGGCGCGGAGGATTATCGGCGGCTGGCTCGGCTCGAAACCGACGGCAGGCCGCCCGTGATCAGCTTCACGATTGCCGCCCGCTTCAACGAAAGGGACCTTACCGCCGACAATCTCGTCGCGGATATTCGCGGCAGCGACCCCAACGCCGGCTATGTGATGGCGGGCGGCCACTTCGACAGCTGGATCGCCGCCGACGGCGCAACCGACGACGGCGTGCCCTCCGTGATCGTCATCGAGGCCGCCCGGATCATCAAGAGCCTGGGCGTGCGGCCCAAGCGAACCATCCGCTTCGCCCTGTGGAGCGGCGAAGAGCAGGCGATCATGGGCTCGACCGCCTATATCGAGCAGCACCTGGCGCACCGTCCGGTCGATCCCGGGCTCGGCCCGCTCGACTATTTCGCCGAATGGCCGGGCGCCTTCCCGATTGAGAAGAAGCCGGGCTACGACCAGCTCAAGGCCTATTTCAATCTCGACAACGGCGCCGGCAAGATCCGTGGCATCTACGCGGAGAACAACATTGCCGCGATCCCGTTGCTGAAGAAGTGGCTCTCCCCGTTCGACAGCATGGGTGCGTCGGCAGTGGTGACGAGCAAGACCGGCGGGACCGACCACGAATATATGCAGGCGGTCGGCCTGCCCGGCTTCCAGTTCATCCAGGACCCGCTCGACTACGGCGGAGTCACGCACCATTCGAGCGTCGACACGCTCGACCATGCCCCGCCCGACGACGTTCGCCAGGCTGCGACGATCCTTGCGGCGATGCTCTGGCAGGCGGCGAACAGCGACGAAGTGCTTCCGCGGCCGCCGCTTCCCACCGCACCGAGCAAGTCCGACCCGTTCAAGGTCGAAGACCCGGACAAGTAAGGACGCGGGATTCAGCCGCCCGGCTGCGGACGCCTGCGCATCAGCACGATGGAGGTGAAGCGCATCACCGGCACCTCGTCCTGGTTGGTGACCGTCGTTTCGGTCCGAAAGGAGCCGATCTCGGGCTTGCTTCGTGACGGCCTCGTCTCGACGATCTTGCCGCGGACGTGGAGCGTGTCGCCGGGATAGACTGGTTTCAGCCAGCGGAGTTCGTCAACGCCCGGCGAGCCGAGCCCGGCCTGTTCGTCCCCGACGACGTAGCGGGCGATCACCGCCATCGTCATCGCGCAGGTGTGCCAGCCGCTGGCGGCGATTCGCCCGAAGTGGGTCTTGGCCGCTTCCTCGTCGGAAAGGTGGAACGGCTGCGGGTCGTACTTGCGCGCGAATTCGAGCACTTCCTCCCGGGTCACCTCGTAGGAGCCGAAATAGGTTTCGGCCCCGACCTCCAGGTCTTCGAAGTAGATCATCAGCGACGCATAGCGGGCCGCAATAGGCCGCGCTACACAGCGTTCGTGGCGACAAGCGCACCGGCACTGGCTCACTTGCATCCGCGCCTTTTGGAGGCGGCCATAGCGCTCAACGAAAACAGGCTCGACGTCGCCGAGCGCTTGTTGAAGCCCCACCTGAAGGACAATCCGTTCGATGCCGCCGCCATCCGGATGCTGGCAGAGCTGGCCGCTCGCATAGGCCGCTGGACCGATGCCGAGAATTTGCTCCGCCGGGCCGTCGAGATCGCTCCGGGCTGGGTCGCGGCCAAGGCCAATCTTGCACTTGTGCTGGGGCGGACGGGACAGCCTGCCGAAGCGATGCAATTGCTCGACGATATTTTCGCTACCGAGCCTGCGACGGTCACCCACTGGAACCTGAAGGCGGCGACACTTGGACGTCTCGGCGATTTCGACGAAGCAATTCGAATGTACGAAAGCGTCCTCGCCAAGGCGCCGAGGCAGCCGAAGGTGTGGCTGAGCTATGGCCATATGCTGAAAACCGTCGGGCGCCAGGCGGAGGGCATCGCCGCCTATCGCAAGGCAATCGCGATCAAGGCGGAGCTCGGCGAAGCCTGGTGGAGCCTCGCCAATTTGAAGACGGTGACCTTCGAGGACCAGGACATCGACGCGATGGAAAAAGCGCTCGACTCATCCGGCCTCGACGATCAGGACCGGCTCCACCTAGATTTTGCGCTCGGCAAGGCGATGCACGATCGCGGACGCGTCGACGAAGCCTTCGAACATTATGCACGCGCCAATGCGCTGCGCCTGAAGCGAAGCCCGTACAGAGCGGAGGCTATCAGCCGAACGGTCGACCAGATCGTCGAGGCGTTCACCGCCGAAGCCTTCGCGGCGCGCGGCGGCGGATGCGAGGCGCCCGACCCGATCTTCATCGTCGGAATGCCGCGTGCCGGCTCCACCCTGGTCGAACAGATTCTTGCCTCGCACAGCCTGGTCGAAGGGACTTCGGAGCTTCCTGACCTCCCCGCCGTCGCGCGCCAGGACGGGCGGAAATCGCAATCGGTGCTCGAGCTCAGCGCCGCCGAGCGAGCCGAGCTCGGGGCTTAGTATCTCCGGCGCGCCGCAGTCCAGAGACGCACCGCACGGCCGTTCTTCGTCGACAAGCTGCCCAACAACTGGCTGCTGGTGCCCTTTATCCAGCTCGTCCTCCCCAACGCCAGGATCATCGACGCCCGGCGGCATCCGATCGCCTGCTGCTTCTCCAATTTCCGCCAGCATTTCGCGCGCGGACAGGACTTCACTTACGACCTTGGCGATGTGGGCCGCTACTATTCCGATTACGTGCGGTTGATGGCGCACGTCGATGCCGTCCTGCCGGGCCGAGTCCATCGCGTTATCTACGAGCGGATGGTCGACGACACCGAGGCGGAGGTGAGGGCGCTCCTCGACTATTGCGGCCTCGAGTTCGAGCCCGACTGCCTTGAGTTTCACAAGACCAAGCGGGCGGTACGCACTGCCAGCTCGGAACAAGTGCGGCGTCCGATCTACCGCGACGCGACCGACGAATGGCGACTCTACGAGCATCACCTGGCGCCGCTGAAGACGGCACTGGGAAGCATTGCCGAGAGCTACCCCGTCGCACCTGCGTCATTTCTGCAACGTAACGCCAACATCCGCTAACCCCGCTAAAACTGCCGTTTGACAATCGACGACGGCTCTGTCGCTATGCCGACATACAGGCGAATGGGGGGCTCATTCGATGATCGACCGCAAGCTTCGCATGATTGCGCTTGGACTTCTCGCATCGACGGCGATTTCCGCTCCGGCGGTCGCCCAGGACCAGGTCGAGCCGCCGGTGGACACGACCGACTCTCCCGCACCCAACACGAACGCGACTGACGTCACCTCGCAGCCGCCGCAGGTTCAGGTCGCGCAGGACGGGGAGGTTGCCGACCACAACGAGGTCCTGGTGACAGCGCAGAAGCGCGAGGAGAACCTCCAGGACGTGCCGCTCTCGATCCAGGCCATCGGCACCCGGCGCCTCGACCAGCTCAATATCTCCGACTTCGCGGACTATACGAAGCAGCTGCCGTCGGTCAGCTGGAACACGTCGCAGTCGGGCGGCGCTGTCGTCTACATGCGCGGAGTTGCCACCGGCGGCGACGGCAACCATTCCGGGTCGTTCCCGTCGGTAGGCGTCTATCTCGACGAGCAGCCGGTGACGACCATCGGCGGCGCGCTCGACGTGCACATCTACGACATCGCCCGTATCGAAAGCCTCGCCGGGCCTCAGGGCACGCTTTACGGTGCGTCGAGCGAGGCCGGGACCATCCGGATCATCACCAACAAGCCCGACCTTACGGCAACTTACGGGCGGGTGGACGCAGAGCTGAACACCGTCGCTCACGGCGGCCAGGGCGGAAGCCTGGAGGGCATGCTCAACGTTCCGATCGCCGAAAACATCGGCTTCCGAGGAGTCGCATTCTACCAGCGGGACGCGGGCTTCATCGACAATGTCCCCGGTACGCGCACCTATTGCGGCACCGCGATCACCGATGAGGACGATGAAACGATCGGGTGCGTTCGGGACGGGTTCAGCGTCGACAATAACGCCTTTGTCGAAGACGACTTCAACGGCCGCCGGGTCTACGGCGGGCGGGCCGCGCTTAAGATCGACCTCGACGAGAACTGGACGATCACGCCAACGATCATGCATCAGAATATGAAGCAGGACGGCTTCTACGCGGTCGACCCGACGCTTGGCGACCTCGAGATCCAGCGTTTCCGCGGCGACGAGGTGATCAGGGACAAGTTCACCCAGGCCGCGCTGACGATCGAAGGAAAGCTTTTCAATTTCGACGTCACCTATGCCGGCGCCTACATGGACCGCCCGACGTCCTCGGTCCTCGACTATACTGACTATACCGACGCCTACGACGCCGCCTACGAGAGCCTGGGAGGCCTCGCCAACTACTTCTATTACGAGGATTCCGACGGCAACGACATCAATCCGCTGCAGTATATTATCGGCACCGAGCACTTTAAGAAGATGAGCCACGAACTGCGGATCGCGACACCGCAGGATCGACCGTTCCGGCTGCTTGCCGGCGCATTCTACCAGCGGCAAACCAACCACATTTACCAGAATTACAAGATCGACGGCCTCGCGCCGGAGTTGTCTGTCAACGGCTATCCGGGAACGATCTGGCTGACGCTCGAAGACCGCAAGGACAAGGACTGGGCGTTGTTCGGTGAAGCCAGCTTCGACGTCACTCCACAGGTGACGATCACCGCCGGCGGCCGCCTCTACAGGTTCGACAACAGCCTGTTCGGATTCGCGGGTTTCGGCAAGAATCCTGCATTCGGCGAGGCCGATGGCGCGGGCTTCCCGCCGCCACCCAACGGCGCCGGTGGAAGCTCGGGCGTGCGCCGCTGCCTGACCGTCAACGGCGAGCAGCTGCTCGACGACGAGGGTGCCGAGTTCGCATCGGGGAGCATAGCCGGAATTCCCTGCACCAACGTCGGCACCGTCGTGAACGGAGTGGCGGAGCCGCTGCACCGGAAGGGAAGCGGCTTCCTTCACCGGCTGAACGCCTCGTACAAACCCAATGAAAGAATGATGTTCTATGCCACCTGGTCGCGCGGTTTCCGTCCCGGCGGGCTCAACCGCCAGCCGGGCGAGCCGCCCTACGACCCGGATTTCCTGACCAACTACGAGCTCGGGTGGAAGACCGAGTTCGGCCCGCTTCGCTGGAACGGCGCCGTCTATCACCAGCGCTGGAAGAAGTTCCAGTTCAGCTTCCTCGGTGCGAACAGCCTCACCGTCATCCACAATGGACGCGATGCGCACATCAACGGTGCGGAAACCGAGCTCAGCTACGTTGCGGGCGGGCTGACCCTCAACGGGTCGGCCGCGTACACGGACGCCAAGACCAAGGGGAACATCTGCGAAGTCAGCACCGACGACGAGCAATGTTCGGCCACTTTCATCGTCACGCCGTCGGGAACGCGGCTGCCGATCACTCCCAAGTTCAAGGCCGCGGCGACCGCTCGCTATTCCTGGCCGATCTCAATCGGCAAGGCGCACGTCCAGGCCAGTGTCACCCACCGCAGCTCGGCCGCGGTGGACCTTCGCCAGGACCTCGACGGAGACGGAACCAACCCGAACGATTATCTCGGCCGGATCCGCTCCTCGACGCTTGTCGACCTGTTCGCAGGCTTCGACTGGGCCAATTACAGTGCCGAGCTTTTCGTCAGCAATCTCTTCGATCAGCGCAACGAACTGACGAGGTTCGTTGCCTGCAGTGCCTGTACCCAAACTCGGATTGTCCCGGGCAGGCCACGAACAATCGGAATCCGGCTCGGCGCCCACTTCTAAGCGGCGCCCACCACGGTAGCCGGATGCGCGATTGCCGCGTTGTCAGCAAATGGCTGAACCATCCAACGCGCCCGCTAAACTTCGTGTGGCAATCGCCGCCGCACTGCTGACATCATTGTGGTTCGCAATGATGACGGTCGGCACCGGGCCGGCCGACGGCGCGATCCTACACGCCCTCTATGTGGGTGAAAATGCGTCTCTGGTCGCGGTGGCGCGCGGCTTCACATTGATCGGCGATTGGCGGGTGGTAATCGCGCTTAGCGTCGTAGCCGGAGCGTGGCTACTCGTTGCGCGTGGGTGGAGGCAAGCCGTTGCGGTGCTGCTCGTAACTCTCGTCGGCCGCGGACTAGTCACGGCGCAGAAATACGGGATCGAGCGGCTTCGCCCGGAAGACCAGGAACACCTGGTACATGTGAGCACACCATCATTTCCAAGCGGCCACTCGGCGGGTGCTACGATCGTCTATCTGGCGCTGGCGCTGGTGCTGACCGTGGGCACCCGTTGGAAATGGCCGGCGATGGCCGCTGCGCTGCTGGTTGCCTTTGGTGTCGGCGTCAGCCGGATCATGCTTGGCGTGCATTGGCCGACCGACGTCATCGGCGGCTGGGCGTTCGGGCTGTTGTGGGTAATGGTGGCGCTACCCTGGGCGGAGAGACTGGCGCAACCTAGACGTTGAAGCGGAACAGCAGCACGTCTCCGTCCTGGACGACATAGTCCTTGCCCTCGGAGCGCATCTTGCCGGCATCTTTCGCTCCGGCTTCGCCGCCGCATTCAATGAAATCGTCATAGGCGATCGTCTCGGCACGGATGAAGCCGCGCTCGAAGTCGGAGTGGATCTCGCCCGCGGCTTCGGGCGCTTTCGCGCCCTTGTGAACGGTCCACGCCCGCGCTTCCTTCGGACCTGCGGTGTAGAAGGTAATCAGGCCGAGAAGCTGGTAGGCCGCGTGGATCATCCGGTTGAGCCCGGTCTCGTGAAGCCCCAGGTCGGAAAGGAAGGCCTCGCGCTCGTCTTCGGGGAGGGTTGCGATCTCGGCCTCGATGGCCGCTGTGATGACGACGGATACCGCGCCTTCGGACTCTGCCTTCGCCGCGACCATTTGCGACAGCGCATTGCCGGTCGCCGCGTCCGCTTCGTCGACATTGCATACATAGAGCACCGGCTTGGCCGTGAGCAGCTGTGCCCGAGCTAGTGCCTTGCCTTCCTCCGCGTCTTTGGGTTCGGTGAGCCGGGCAGGGCGCGACGCGCGGAGAAGCTCGAGCGCCTGGCCGAGCACCGATGCTTCGATCTTCGCATCCTTGTCCCCCTGTTGTGCCTTCTTGACGAGATTGGGGACTCGCCGTTCGAGCGATTCGAGATCGGCGAGCATCAGCTCGGTCTCGACAACGTCGGCGTCGGCGACGGGGTCGACGCGTCCTTCGACATGGGTGACGTCGCCGCTTTCGAAGCAGCGAAGCACGTGGACGATCGCGTCGACCTCGCGGATGTTGGCGAGGAACTGGTTGCCGAGCCCTTCGCCCTTGCTCGCGCCGCGGACCAGGCCGGCGATGTCGACGAACTCGATCTGGGTCTCGATCTCCTGCGCGGAGCCGGCGATCTCGCGGATCTTGTCGAGGCGCGGATCGGGCACTGCCACTCTCCCGACGTTCGGCTCGATCGTGCAAAAGGGATAGTTCGCCGCCTGCGCGGCAGCGGTCTCGGTAAGTGCGTTGAAAAGGGTCGATTTGCCGACGTTCGGCAGGCCGACGATGCCGCAGCGAAAGCCCATGGGTTCTCCGGTTCGGGGGTTGCGGAGGCGCTTAGCCGCGCATCACGCGAAATTGAAGGAAATGCTTAGGCGCTCGGCCTTGCCTGTGCCGGGAAGGACCTCGTGCCGTAACCAGCTTTCCCAGAGCAGGAGCAGTCCGGGTCGCGGCTGCACTTCAACGAAGGTGCCGTCGCGCGACGGCGCCGCCATCATCAGCGGCAGGCGAGGGTCTTCGAAGCGGATCGCCCCGGAGCCAGCCGGCACTTCGACATAGAGCGTTCCAGACAGGATGCTGTGAGGATGGATATGGCCGCTGTGATGGCCCTCTGTCCTGAGAAGGTTGACCCACAGGCTGTCGAGCTTCGGCTTGCAATCCCACCCAAGGTCGCGAGCGAACCCCCGCGCCTCCTTCGTTAAGACCTTCCCGAGCTCGGAAAAGGCGGGATCGCGTTTCGGCAGGTCATTCAGCGACGCATAGCTGGTGTAGCCGGGGTAGCGGTGCTCGTCGCTCCAGCGCCGGCCGGCTGCATCGTCGGAAGCGAGCGAACGGATAGAATAAGCGAGCTCGGGCAGAAGCTCCGGCTCGACGTCACCTTCGTAAAGCTGGGTCGGGAAAAGTTGTCTGTTCAAGGGCTTTGGCTATTCTTTGCGACGACTCGAATGTAAACATCCGAGCGCAAATGTGGAGCGGCCGCACGTATGTCGGACGTTTTCGTGTCCTATGCCCGCTCGACCGAAGAGCAGGCAATGAAGGTCGAGGCCGCGCTTCGCGACGCCGGTTATGGCGTCTGGCGCGACGCTGAGCTCCCCGCTCATCGCGCTTATGCCGAGGTCATCCAGGAACGGTTGAACGCTTCAAAGGCGGTGGTCGTCCTGTGGTCCGAGGAAGCTGCGAAGTCGCACTGGGTGCGCGCCGAGGCGGATTCCGCCCGCGAATCCGGCACGCTCGTCCAGGCCAGCGTCGATGGAGCGATTCCGCCGATCCCGTTCAACCAGATCCAATGCGCAGGACTCAAGGGCTGGGATGGCGAGCGCGACCACGACGGTTGGCAGAAGCTGATAGCCAGCGTGTCCAGTTTGCTCGACAGCGCTGCGGAACCGCTACAACCGACAAGGGGGAAGCGGCAGAAGACGTCCATCTGCGTACTCCCATTCGCCAACATGAGCGGCGATGCCGAGCAAGAGTATTTCAGTGACGGAATCAGCGAGGACATCACAACCGACCTGTCCAAGGTGTCGTCGCTCGAGGTGACTGCACGCAATACCGCCTTCACCTTCAAGGGCCGGTCGGTCGATGTCTGCGACGTCGCGCGCAAGCTTGGTGTTACTCACGTCCTTGAAGGAAGCGTCCGAAAGTCAGGCAATCGCGTGCGGATAACGGCCCAGCTGATCGACGGCGCGGGCGGCGGCCACGTCTGGGCGGACAGGTTTGATCGTGACCTCACGGACATCTTCGAAATCCAGGACGAGATCAGCAAGTCGATCGTCGAGGCGCTGAAGGTGAAGCTTCTCCCTAGCGAGAAAAAAGCGATCGAGCAGCGCGGCACGACCAATGTCGAAGCCTACAAACTCTACCTGCTGGCGAGGCAATATTGGACAACGGGCAATTACGGCGACCCGCGGCGCGAGGAGCGCGTAATGCGGATCTGCAGCCGCGCCGTCGAGATCGACCCTTATTACGCACAGGCGTGGGCGCTGCTCGGCTACGCCCAGTCCAACCTGCACTACAATTTCGGCCTTGGGAGCGATGACGGCTTCGCGGCGGCCCACACCGCGCTGGCGATCGACCCCAACATCGCCGAGGCCTATTTGCCGATGGTCCGGCGGCTTGACGAGCAGGGGCGCCACGAAGAGGCGCAGGCTGAGATAGTAAAGGCGCTCAAGCTGGCGCCCGATTCTTGGGAGGTGAACAAGGAGGCTGCGCACCTGCGCCGGCTTCGCGGGGACCATGAGGGCGCGAAAGCCCATTACGAGAGGGCCGTGCAGATCATGGAATCGGATTTCCACGCCTGGGCGGTGCTGTCGGGGTTCTACAGGCAGAACGAGCGAGAAAAGCTGCTGCACGCAGGAAGGATGATGGTGTCCGAAGCCGAAAAGGCGCTTCAGCACGACCCCAGTAACGGCGCTGCTCTCGGCATCATATCGGGCGGTTATGCAGTGCTCGGCGAGCGAGAGCGCGCACGTGAGTGGATCGAACGGGCAATGCTGATCGATCCGGACAATGCAAATATGAAATACAATTTCGCCTGCGTTCTCGCGGCCCATCTTGACGACAAGGAGGGAGCGCTGAAGCTGCTCGACAGGACCTTGGATGCTGCGAGCGCGGTGCACGTTCGCATGGTCGAGACCGATCCCGACTTCGATTCCCTGCGTGACGATCCGCGGTTCAGAAAGATGGTTGAACGCCACCGCAAGCGGCTAGGCATCAACGTGGCCGCCGAAGCCACCGTAGCCGCTATTCCGCCTGCTGCATCCTGAGCGCAACCTCGCTCATGAAGCGGGCGTCGTCGCCGCTGGCGAGCCATTCCGCTTCGTCGGCAATTGCCGCGAGCAGGTCGGGAAGGACCGCCATCTCGCTCTTCGCATAATTGCCGAGGACGTGCGGAGTGACCTTTTCCTTCTGCCCCGGCCCCGGATGCCCGATACCGATGCGCACTCGCCGGAATTCCGCGCCGAGATGAGAGTCGATCGATCGCAGCCCGTTGTGGCCGGCGGTCCCTCCGCCGAGCTTCACCTTCACCTTCATCGGCGCGAGGTCGAGCTCGTCATGGAACACGGTGAGCGAGTCCAGGTCGAGCTTGTAGAAGCTCAAAGCCTGCTGAACCGCGTCGCCGCTGTGATTCATGAACGTCTGGGGCTTGAGCAGCAGGATACGGTGGCCGCCGATCCTGCCGTCCGCGACCAGGCTTCGGAATTTCTTCGTCCACGGTCCGAACGCATGCGCGTCCGCGATCACGTCCGCGGCCATGAAGCCGACGTTGTGGCGCTGAAGCGCATATTGAGCGCCGGGATTGCCGAGGCCGGCCCAGATCTGCATCCGGGTTCCCTAGCGCGGGGCGGGCAAAAAGAAACCGCCCGCCCTTTCGGGCGAGCGGCTGTTTGAGTGCGAAGCGGGCTTATTCCTGGTCCGGAGTGCCCTGTTCCTTGTCTTCCTCGAGGCCTTCGCCCTCCTGCTCCATGGCGGGGACCTCGTCGGCAGCCGGAGCGGCCTCTTCTTCCTCGGCTTCGGCCTTCATCGCCGACGGCGCAACTACCGTTGCAACGGTGAAGTCGCGATCCTCGATCGCCGATTTCGACCCTTCCGGAAGGGTGACGTGGCTGATGTGGATGGCGTCGCCGATGTCGAGACCGGCAAGCGAAATCACGATCTCGTCCGGGATCTTCGCCGCATCGCAGACCAGCTCCAGGTCGTGGCGGACAACGTTGAGGACGCCGCCGCGCTTGAGGCCAGGCGACTGCTCTTCGTCGATGAAGCGCGCCGGAACGTTGACGTGAACCTGCGCATGCTCGCCGATGCGAAGGAAATCGACGTGGATCGGCCGGCTGGTGACGGGATGGAACTGCACGTCCTTGGGAAGCGTGCGGTTCGGCTTTCCGCCGACCTCGACCATGATGACCGAGTTGGTGAAGTGGCCCGTCGATAGCATCTTGGTGAGGAGTTTCTCCTCGACATGCACCGCCAGCGGCTCCTGCTTTTCGCCGTAGATCACGGCAGGCACCCGTCCGTCGCGACGCAATGCACGGGAGGCTCCCTTGCCAGCCCGTTCGCGCGCTTCAGCGGGCAGCGTCAGCTGTTCGCTCATTGTTTCATTCTCCAGTTGGTCCCGCCACGCCTCCAGGGATGACCATGGCCGGGGAGGGGGCGCCTATATGTGAGGACGCGCAGATTGGCAATGATGCTCGGCCCGCAACGGGAGAAGGGAGACTTCAGTTGACGCGAGCAGACTTCACTCCGAGCGACGAGAGCTTCCTCTGGACGCTGTCGGGCCCGCTGAGATGGCCCGCGCCGACCGCGACGAACACTGTGCCCGGTGCCTTGAGGCGTTCCGCTATCCAATGCGCCCAGCGGGTATTCCGCTCGACGAACATCGTCTTGTAGCTTTGCGGCGACTGCAATTGCATCTGCATCAGCAGCGGAGTGAACACCGTTTCGACCTCGCCGCGCTTCCAGGCAGACTTAAGCGATCCGAGCATTGCCCCCAGGGCCCGAATCGTCTCAGCATCTTGCGGCGCCGTCGATTGGCCATTCGAAGGAAGCGAGCTGAACATGTTGAGCTGGAACTCGAAGCTTTCGAGGCCAGCGACCGGCTTTCCGGTCAAATCGGCCGCGTCGCGAAGGATCGCGTCGGCCCCGTGGTCGGTTGACAATCCGTTCGTCCGGCCCGCGTTCATCACCACCTTGGTCGTGGCGAGGTAGGAGGCGGAAGGAGCGAGCTGGGCCACTGGTCCGCTCCCATAGGGGCTAGGCGCCATCGCGACGGCGGGCAACTTGGGCACCAGCGTTTCGAGCATCAGTTGATCCGATGCCGTGAAGGCCGTCCTCACCGCTTGTCCGAACCATTCGGAATTGCCGTCAAGGGCGTGAAACGTGCCGAAAAGGTAGATGATCGTGTCGCTGTCGTTGACGACCCACAGCGCGGGATGGCCAGTGTGAGGAGCCGGGTTCGCTGGCGGCGCCGCAGGCAGCGGTGTCGCCGCAACCGCCGCGCCGATGAGAAGTGGCAAAAATGCCATGATGCGCCTCCGATCCCAATCGGTGCGAGACGCCTTTTCCGGCAGCATTTCGTGAAGTGTGACCGCGTTTCGGCGTAAATCGCCGATGGCGCGGATCACCGCACCAAAGCTTAAACCGGTGGTTCGTGGCCCCCGCCCGATACCGCTGACGAGCATGGTCACTTAGGCGTTAATAAATGTCTAGCAAAAACTGACTGAGGTGAATTTTTCTCGGTGGATAGCAGCAATTTAGCGGTGGGCTGATAGGTCGTTGCCAATGCGCTCGTTAGCCGCCCGGTCGAGGCTCTTTGCGCGCCTTATTGGACCCGGCGCACCGTGTAGCCGCGGCTTTCCAGGAGTTCTTGCACCGACGATTCTCCGGCCAGATGCCCGGCGCCAACCGCGACCAGGGTCGTTCCCGGCCGGGCAAGCCGCTGCTCGATCCAGCGGCTCCAGTTCGCATTGCGGCGCTTCAGGAGCGCCTCGCGCAGCATCGGGGACTCGCCGAGGCCGCGGTTGAAGGTGTTAGCGATCGCATCGACATCGCCGCTCGTCCAGCCGCGGAGCATCTCAGCGAACTCGGCGCCGATCTCGTCGGGAGTTTCGACCGCGCCTTCGAGCAGTGCCCGCTGCGCCGCTTCCGGAAGCGTGTCGAAGAAGCCAAGCTGCTCGGCGTTCGTCTCCAGCTGGCCGATAGGCTTTCCGTCAGCCCGGAAACTGTCGCGAAGGGTCTGTTCGACGCCATGCTCGCCCTGCAGCCCGATGGCGTTGAACTGGACGCCAAGCAATGTGAAGGCCGCGGCCCAGGTCTCCATGCGGTCGAACACCGCTCTCGGAATGGGGGTCTTCGCAATCGCCGCCTCGAGCAGTGGGCGTTTCGCCGGATCAACTCGCTCCTCGATCGGCGGAAGCCCGCTCGAATAGCCGAGCCTGGTCAGTGCCGCGATCAGTTCCTGCGGGTTCTGCTGGTCGATGATGGTTTCGACGATCAGCTCGTCGGAGCTTGCAATCGCCTTGTCGATCGTCGGGGTGCGCCAGTGATGCTTCGCGGGGAGCAGGTGGATGGTCCCGAACAGGTAGATCGTCGTGTCGGGATCGGAGACCTCCCATAGCGCCGGCTGCGCGGCGGGGGCGGGTGCGGCCTGCGGGGCTGCGTAGGCAGCGGTGGCGATGCCGACGAGGGCAAGCGCGCGCTTTAGGAATTTGAAGACCATGAGCTGCCTTTTGCGCCGAGAAGTTGAACCGGACATGTAGGAACGACCCGGGGCGGCGTCCACTTGCCCCCTTCCAAGCGATAGGCCAAAGCCCTCGCATACGACCAGACGGGGCTATTCGTGTCGCTGAGCTTTCAGGACCTGATTCTAACGCTGCACCGCTATTGGGGCGCCCAAGGCTGCGTGCTTGTACAGCCGTACGACCTGGAAATGGGCGCCGGTACTTTTCACCCGGCGACGGTGCTTCGGGCGCTTGGCCCAGATCCCTGGAAAGCCGCGTTCGTCCAGCCATGCCGGCGGCCGACCGACGGCCGGTACGGCGAGAACCCCAACCGGCTCGGCCATTATTACCAGTACCAGGTGATCTTGACGCCGAGCCCGCCCGACCTGCAGGACCTCTATCTCGGCAGCCTGAACGAAATCGGCATCGACCCGCTCAAGCACGACATCCGCTTCGTCGAGGACGATTGGGAAAGCCCGACGCTCGGCGCCTGGGGGCTCGGCTGGGAAGTCTGGTGCGACGGCATGGAGGTCACCCAGTTCACCTATTTCCAGCAGGTCGGTGGCTTCGATTGCAAGCCGGTGTCGGGCGAGCTGACCTACGGGCTCGAGCGGCTGGCGATGTACATTCAGGGCGTCGACAATGTCTTCGACCTCGATTTCAACGGCGCGGGCGTGACGTACGGAGACGTGTTCAGGGAAAATGAGGTCGAGCTTTCGACCTGGAATTTCGAGGTCGCGAACACGGACGCGTTGTTCGACCTGTTCCGAAAGGCGGCCGCGGAGTGCGAGAGCGCGCTGAAGGCGAAGCTCCCGATCCCGGCTTACGAGCAGGCGATCAAGGCCAGCCATATCTTCAACACGCTGCAGGCGCGCGGGGTGATCAGCGTCGCCGAGCGCCAGGCCTATATCGGCCGGGTGCGCGATCTGGCGAAAGGCGCTTGCGCGGCGTGGGTTGAGCTGAATGGGTGGGAGCAGTGAGTACGGCGGACTTCCTGCTGGAACTGCGCTGCGAGGAAATCCCGGCGCGGATGCAGGCTGGCGCGCGCAACGACCTGGCGCGGCTGTTCGCGGAAGCGCTCGAGAAAGCTGGCCTGTCGAGCAAGGCGATCGACGTCTTTTCGACGCCGCGGCGGCTGGCCCTGATCGCTCGCGGCTTGCCGCTTCAGACGGAGCCGCGGCGCGAGGAGATGAAGGGGCCGCGCACGGCCGCGCCGCCGCAGGCGCTCGACGGATTTCTTCGCAAGACGGGCCTCAAGCGCGAACATCTCGAGGAGCGTGACGGCGTGTTCTTCGCGGTCATCGACACGCCCGGCCAGCCAACGCTCGATCTCCTCGGGCCGATGATCGAGCGGATCGTGCGGGGCTTCCCCTGGCCAAAGTCGATGCGCTGGGGCGCCGCGTCGCAAACCACCGACTCCTTGCGGTGGGTACGGCCGCTCCACGGAATCGTCGCGATGCTCGGCGAGGACATCGTGCCCGTGGCGATCAACGGCATCGAGGCCGGCGCGACGACGCTCGGCCACCGGTTCCATCATCCCGGCCCGATCACGCTCGGCGGCCCGGCCGATTATCTGGAGAAGCTGAAGGCCTGCCACGTCATCGTCGACCAGGAGGAGCGCGAGCGGATCATCCGCGAAGGCGCGGCTGGCGCGGCCAGGGACGCTGGGCTCAGTCTCGTCGAAGATGAGGGGCTGGTGGTCGAGAATGCCGGGCTGACCGAATGGCCGGTTCCGCTCCTCGGTCGCTTCGACGCTGACTATCTCGACGTTCCGCGCGAGGTGATTGTCCTGACAATGCGGGCGAACCAGAAGTATTTCGCCTGCACCAAGGATGACGGTGGGCTCGCGCCGGCTTTCGTCTGCGTCGCCAATATCGACGCCAACGACGGCGGCGGGGCGATCGTCGAGGGCAACCGGCGCGTGCTTGCGGCGCGGCTGGCGGATGCGCGCTTCTTCTGGGACCAGGACCTCAGGGTGCCGCTGGAAGACCAAGCGGAGAAGCTTTCCGGAATCATCTTCCACGAGAAGCTCGGAACCGTCGCGGACAAGGTCGAGCGGGTGGCGAAGCTGGCGCGCTGGCTTGTCGAAGAGAGGGTCGTCGAGGGCGCGAAGCCCGACCAGGCAGAGCGCGCTGCGCGGCTGGCGAAGGCCGACCTCGTCACCGGAATGGTCGGGGAATTTCCGGAGCTTCAGGGGGTGATCGGCGGCTATCTCGCGGAGGCGCAGGGCGAGCCGAAGGCTGTCAGCAACGCGATCCGCGACCAGTATGCCACGGCGACTGAGCCGCTATCGGTAGCGGTTGCGCTGGCGGACAGGCTGGACTCGATCTGCGCCTTTTTCGCCATTGGCCAGAAGCCGACCGGCTCAAAGGACCCATTCGCGCTTCGCCGCGCGGCGCTCGGATCGATCGAAATGATCGTTTCTTGCGGTCTCAGGCTGCCGCTTACGAAGGCGATCCGCGGCGCCCTCGCAAACCGCGCCGGGCAAGTGAAGGGTTCGGAGGCAGCGCACCGGCTAGACCGAACTGCCCCCGAAGTGCTCGAATTCTTCGCCGACCGGTTGAAGGTCCAGCAACGCGAGGCGGGGGTGCGCCATGACCTGGTTGACGCGGTATTCGCGCTCGGCGGAGAGGACGACCTGGTGCGGCTTCTGGCTCGTGTGAAAGCGCTTCAGGACTTTGTCGAGACAGGGGAGGGCGCCGACCTGCTGACGGCCTTCAAGCGTGCGGCGAATATCCTGAAGAAGGAGAAGTGGGACCCGAAGGCAGTCGGCGATGGGTCCGTCGAGGCGCAGGAGAAGTCGCTCACCGACGCGCTCGACAAGGCGGAGCCAAAGGCGGTTAAAGCCATCGAGAAAGAGGATTTCGCCGCGGCGATGGCGGCGCTGGCCAGCCTTCGCTTACCCATCGACGAGTTCTTCGATCACGTGACCGTCAATGCCGACGACAAAGCGGTGCGGGCGCGAAGGCTCAACCTGCTGGCGCGCTTTCGCGACGCAGTAAACCAGGTGGCGGACTTCTCGAAGATCGAAGGCTGATCGAGCCTAGTATTCGGTACGATCCGGAACCCCGTCGTCATCACGATCGCGGTCCTTGATCGCCGCCGCGCGCAGGCTGTCGCGCTCGCGCCACTCCTTCTCGCGCTCGTCCCATTCGCGCTCGCGGTCGCGCTGGCGTTCTTCGAGCGCCTCGCGCTCACGGACCTCGTCGCGATAGCGGGTCTTCCACTTGCGGCCGCTGCCGGCCAGCAGGAAGGCGCCGACGAGAAGCCCCAGCACGAACACCAGCGCCACGATCACCCATTGGTCGGATGTGAATCCAATCATGTTCCGCACCCTCGTTCCACCTGATGCGCATACAGCGCGGGACGGCGGATTCCGTTCCGGTCACGGAACCGATTGGGCGAGCGCTACTTGTTGAGCAGGTTGTCGCTGATCGAACATGCCGCCGGGCCGAGAATGACCACGAACAGGGTCGGCAGGATGAACAGGATGAGCGGCACCGTCATGATGGCGGGGAGCCGCGCAGCCTTTTCTTCGGCGCGCATCATTCGCTCGTTTCGGAACTCGGCCGAAAGCACGCGCAACGCGGACGCCAGCGGAGTGCCGTATTTCTCGGTCTGGATCATCGTCGTGACCACACCGCGCACCGCCTCGAGGTCGACGCGCGCGGCGAGGTTCTCGAAGGCCTGGCGGCGTTCGTTGAGGAATCCGAGCTCGATCGCGGTCAGCCCGAACTCGTCGCCGAGCTCCGGGTAGGCCTTGCCAAGCTCCCTCGACACGCGGCCGAAGGCGGCGTCGACCGTCAGACCGGCCTCGGCGCAGATGACGAGCAGGTCGAGCGCATCCGGCAGGCCCTTGCGGATTGCGTGGCTGCGCTTCTTGACCTTGTTGCTCAGCCAGATGTCGGGCGCCTTGTAGCTTCCGACCAGGATTCCGGCGACAGTCGCGTAACGGCGGAAGCCGCCCCATTCGGGCCAATATTCGACGAAGTAGATCAGAACCACGGCGAGGAAGCCAAGCGCAACCGGAAGGACGAAGCGCGCGAAGATGATAAAGAAGGCGAGCTCCTTGTTGCGGATGCCGGCCTGCATCAACCGCCGCTGAGTCTTTTCGAGCTGGTCGTCCTGGAGCATCTTGAACTGAGTCAGGATCGCCCGCACGCGGTCGGCCGCCTGGTTGCGGTTCGTCAGCTTCTTGCGCTTGTTGGTCGAAGCGACGATTCCGGCCTTGAGCTGCTCCCTGCGCTCGTTGAGCGCTCGAACTCGCCGGACCATCGGGTCCTTGACCGTTGTCGCGGCGTAGATGGCCATGATCACCGCGAGAGTCGCAACTCCGCTAAGGATCGTCGCGATCCAGATGACGTCGAAGCCGAGAAGGGTGGGGCCGGAAGGCTGCATTGGATCAGGTCCCCTAGATCTCGAAGTTGACCATCTTGGCCATGATGAAGGCGCCGATGCCCATCCAGATGAGCCCGCCGAGACCGGCGACGATCAGCCGCTGATCGGTGAAGAAGCCGCCCATGTAGGCCGGGTTGATGAACCAGACGAGCGTGAACACCACGAACGGGAGCGATCCGACGATATAGGCCGAGGCTTTCGATTCAGAGCTCATTGCGCGGATCTTCAGCTTCATCTGGGCGCGCTTGCGAAGTACGTCGGCGAGGTTCGACAGCGTTTCGGCAAGATTGCCGCCCGTTTCCCGCTGGATTGCCAGCGTGATCACGAAGAACTGGAACTCGGGGGTGCCGAGCCGGTCCGCCGTTTCCTGCAGCGCAACTTCCATCGTCCGCCCGATTTTCATCTTGTCCGCGACGGTGCGGAACTCGACCCCGACGGGACCGCCGATTTCGGCGGCGACCACGCCCAGGGTTTCGCTGATCGGAAGACCCGAGCGCAGACCGCGGACCATGAGTTCGATCGCATCAGGAAAGTTCGAATTGAACTTGTTGACGCGACGGGTGATCATCTTGCCGACGACCAGGTGAGGCATGCCGACGCTGACGAACAGGCCAAGGAACAGCGACAGGAAGAATGGCGCGCCGCGAAGCATCATAAGAGCGACGGTCACCGCGAGAAGCCCGAGGGAAATCATCGCATATTTGCCGAGCGTGATGTTCTTGCCGGTCATCTCGAGCCGCTTGCGAAGCAGCGCCGGGCGCGGGATGATCGACGAAGCAAAGCCTTCGAAGCGGCTTGCGCGAGCAGCCATCAGCCGGCGGATTTGGGCCTGTGCGGCGGCGGTCACGCCTTCGGCGTGGCGCTCCTTAACGAGCTCCATCCGGCGCTTGACCGACTTCGATGCCGACGGTCCGCTCAGCATCTTCATCAGAAGCAGGAGCAGGCCAAGGCCGCCGATGCCAAGGATCAGGTAGAAAATCATCTACTGTCCGTCCCTTCCAGTCCGGGCGCGGCCCGAAGAGCCCGCCCGCCGAGTGATCACGCTGCCTTCTTCGGCTTGGCAAGCATCGACTTGAGGTTATCCACGAGCGATTTCGATCCGCCGCCGGACTTGTCCGAACCGCCGGCTGCGCCTTCCTCGGTCGCGTGGCTGAGGACCATGTTGACGAGGCTGTTGAACGGCGCGGCCGTCTTGCCTGTGGCGATCTCCGCAAGCGGCTTGCCGAGCTTGGCCGACTGCGCCGCGAGCTTCGAGTCCAGCGGGAAGACAACATCGACCGGACGTTCGATCGACTGCTCGAAATCCTTGCGGCTGATCTCGAGCGCTCCGCCGTTGGGAACGCCATTGGCGACGACGATGATCTTCGTCTGCGGCGCGTTGGACTTCAGCCAGGCGAGGATTCGGATCGCATCGCGGGTAGCCGCAAGCGTGAGCTCCGCGACGACGACCGCGACGTGAGCGTCGTGGACAAGGTGCGGGTGCTGGATGAGCATCTGCCGCGGAAGGTCCATGACCGTCGAATCGAACGCATTGCGCATCTCTTCCTGGAGTTGGAAGAAGGCGCTTCCGTCCGTGATTAGCGGCTGGTGGATCGGAGCTTCCGCCGACAGCACCGACAGCCGTTCGTTGGCGCGTACCATTGCACGCTCGATGAACAGGCCGTCGATACGGCTGGGATTCTCGATCGCATCGGTAAGGCCGCGGCCGGGCTCGAGGTCGAGCGCCAGGGCGCCGGTGCCGAAGTGAACGTCGAGATCGAGAAGGGCAGTCGCGCGATGGGCGCGCTCGCCAAGCATCCACGCCAGCGAAGTCGCCATCGTCGAGGCTCCGACCCCGCCACGGACGCCGATTACGGCGGACATGACGTGCGGCTTGTCGACCTGCGCTTCACCACGCGGCCCCGACAGGAGCGCCTGGGCATGAGCAAAGCTGTCGCGGAGCTGCTCGACGGTGAACGGCTTCAGCAGGTAATCGTGAATTCCGCTGGCGACGAGGTCGCGGTAGAGCCGAACATCGTTGACCTGGCCTGCCGCGATCACGATCGTGCCGGGCTCGCAGACTTCGGCGAGACCGTTGATATCGTTGAGCGGATCGGCAGATTCCGAGAGGTCGACGAACAGGATGTTCGGGCTTGCCGACACCGAGAGCGACTGCACGGCATTGCGAAGACCGCCCTTGTTGACCTTTTCCGGACTCCAGCCGTGCTCGACCGCAACCGGCCGGAGCATCTCGGCGGTCGCATCGTCACAGACGAAGGCGGTGAACGGATCGCGCAGCCCGGCGCGCGCCTGGAACGGAGCGTTCATTACTCTTTGTCCTTCTTGGTGCTGATGTCCTGCAGGCCCTCGGCGCCGGTCGGCGGAGTGGTTCGGTAGAAGGTGACGGCCTTGGTGGCAGTTGCGGCGTCGCCGACTCCAGTGCCCTCGCGGCCGTGAACGAGATCCTCGGGATCGGCGACCATCGCCGCCAAATTCGAGTTTAGCGCACAGCCGAAGTTCGACATGCTGTTGTTCAGAACGTTCGGCTGTGACGGAACCGACCAGTCGGGGCAGCCCGCGACATCGACGCGGGTGCGGCTAACCACCACCCGAACCATATCGGGAGCGACCATTCCGGCGGTCACCGGCGCTGCCGCGCGGACCATCATGCCGTAATTCCCGGCGAGTTCAGCGACCTGCGCGCGGGCAGTCTCGGCATAAGGGCCATCGACGAAGATCGAATCCCCGTATCCGACGCCGAGGCTGCGGAACCATCCGTCGACCCGAGCGAGCTCGGCGGGCGGGATGATCCCCCCGGGAGCGGCAACGTCGAGAGCGAAGACGGAGCGGTTAAGCACCGGCTCGTGGACCGACGACAATCCCCGTGCGGACGTGTCCTGTCCGGGTGCCGTGCACGCTGCAGCCGCGGAGACCAGCAGAATGGCGATTGTTTTCCTGACCATCATCAAATCCTTTCCAATCGCCCGATTCACAGCTTGAAGCCGGGAGCAGCGGAGGCCGCCGCGGTCCCGCCCACGCCAGGTGCCGGTGCCACAATGGCCGGTGCCGGGCCGCTCTGGCCGGTGTAGGTCTGTCCCAGGAAGACGCGGTCGGCGTCGGTGGGCGCTCGGTAGCCGTCAGTCGGCAGTGCCATGCGCCCGCTGACCGGCCGCACGAGGTACGGGGTCACGACGATCACCAGCTCGCTTTCCTGGCGCCGGTACTTCGTCGAGCGGAAAAGCGCTCCGAGGATCGGAAGGTCACCCAGGAAGGGCGCCTTGTCGACGCTGTTGGTGTTCGAGTTGCGAAGCAGGCCGGCGAGCATGAAGCTCTGGCCCGATCCCAGCTCGACCGTCGTTTCGGCGCGCCGGGTGGTGAGAGCAGGGACGGTGAACCCGCCCAGCCGCACCGAGCCGGCATCCGACAGCTCGCTGACCTCCGGCCGGACGCGCATCGAAATGCGGCCGTTGCCGAGAACGATCGGAGTGAAGGCGAGCGAGACGCCATATTGCTTATATTCGACGGTAACGGACTCGTTGCCCTGCGAAATCGGGATCGGGAACTCACCGCCGGCAAGGAAGCTCGCCGTCTCGCCCGAAAGCGCTGTTAGGTTCGGCTCGGCAAGGGTCGTCACCAGGCCATCGGTTTCGGCGAGGTCGAGCGAGCTCAGGATATCGAGCCCGAACAGCTTTCCGGCAGCGCCGATCGAGGTGCCCGCACCGAGGATATTGTCAACGGTGAAGGGTCCCCCTTCCGAGGGAATGGTTCCTGCGCCCTGGTTGATCCCGAACTTGAAGCCGTTCGTCGGATCGCTGGCGAAGAGATTGACGCCGACCTGCTTGAGAAGGTCGCGGCTGACCTCGGCAATCCGGACCTTCAGGGTGACCTGGAGGGGAGTAGCCGTGCGCAGCCGGTTGATCGGCATGATGTCGAGAGCGTCGCCCTCTTTCTTGCCGGGATTGAGAAGCGAGGTGACGATCGCCTGCGCAGCGGCAGCCTCTTCGGGCGAGCTGACGGTCCCGTTCATGACCGCGACCTGACCGACGGGCGTGACGGTGATGTTGGTGCCTGGCATTGCCGCGCGAAGGACCTCGTCAACGGAACTGAGGTTCTGGCTAACCCGAACGTTCGCTCCGTAGACAACGGACCCGTCCGCCGCCGTCGCGATCACCGTTGCTTCACCGCTCTTCTTGCCGAAGACGTTGAGCTGGCGGCGCGAGTTTACGTAGACGTCCGCGACCTCCGGGTTCGACGTCCACACGTTGGCGACGTTCTTCGAAACCGTAATCATCTGGCCCTCGCCGGTCGACAGCACCAGCTGTCGGGTCGGCTTGTAGCTGGACTCGACGCCCTGGGCGGCCGCCGGGGCCACCGGTGCCATTACCGCGGGAGCGGCAAAGGCGAGGGCGGCGAGGGCGGTACCGAGCCGGGCTCGGCGCATGATTCGAACTGTGGTCATTTTAGCGAGCTCCCACGGGGACGACGGAAATTTCATTGCCGCGAGCGACGCGCACGACCGGACCGGTCGGGACTGCGGCCACGCCCGGTGCGGCGCCCGGCGCGGCCGAGCCCGAAGCGGACGGAGCCGAGCCGGGGACGGAACGGCGCTGGAAGCGCGACACGTCACCACCCGTCGTATAGGTCGTGTTGCTGTCGATCGGACGGTTGGCAAAGGCGCTCAGAAGACGGCGCTCGTCCGCGGGATCGGTGCCCTCGGGGACTTTGATATCGCCCGAGGCAACGGCCCGCGAAAGCTCCGACGACTGGTCGGCAATGGAGCGGAGCGACAGCGACAACTTGCCCATCGACTGCGCGACGGCGATCTTCTCGGCGATGCGCGGCGTGGCTTCGAGAGTGACGTTCGTCGCGGCCTTGATGACCGGCTTTCCGTCCTCGTCCTTGTCGGTGTAGCGCTGGTCGGTGGCGAGCACCCGCAGGTTGCGGACGATCGTCTCGGAGACACGCAGCGGTTCTCCGTCGCCGCCGCCCCGGACTTCCTGGCTAAGCACCAAGTCGACCCGGTCGCCCGGGAAAACGAAGCCGGCGAGGCCGCTCGAGGCGTTGACCGGAACCGTGACTGCACGCATGCCCGGCCCAAGCGCAGCGGCGAGGAAGCCGCGATCCTGCGGACTGACCAAGGCGCCGCGGCTGAGCGGCTGGCCTGCGGAAATCGGATATCGAACGACGGTACCGAACAGCTTGCTCGGATCGGCGTCCGGGGCACCCTGCTGGTAATAAGCCGGCTGGACCGAATCCTGCGGCCACACTTCAAAGCCGACCATCGTCGCGTCGATGATGGTTCCCACTGTGAGGGGCTTTTTCGCGACGAGCACCTTTGGCCCTTGCGGTACCGGTGCTGCTGCGGCGGTTGTTGCGCCCGCACCGGCAAACATGTTCTTGGCCATGATGGCGGTCACTGCCGCGACCATGAGCGCTCCGACGAGAAGCACGATCTTCTTAAAGTCCATGGCGAAAACGCTCCCCTACGGGCCCCCTTGAATGGCCCTAGACATCAGGCAAATTGGTTAAGAAACCGTTGGGCGAGAATCGCGAGAGCGCCGACGGCGATCGCAATTCCGTACGGGACCTCCGGCTTTCCTTCCTTCGAACGAAGCCTGTGGAGAACCAGCACGATCACCGTCAGCACCCCGCCGGCGACCGACATGAAGACCAGGAATCGGAGCGTTTCGCCGGGCGAGAACCACAGCGCCACGGCCGCCGCGAGCTTGACGTCGCCGCCGCCCATCATGCCCGCGTAGAAGGCGAGCGCGAGCAGAACGAACACTCCGGCCGCGACCGCGACCTGAATCGCGATTCCCGGCCACAGCGGAAGGGCCACCGACCACCAGTAGAGCGGCGCTAGCAGCGCGACTGCCAGGTTCAGCCGATTCGAGATCGTGAACGTGCGCGCGTCAACGATCGCCGCAACGACGAGGATCAGCGCAAGCAGCGCAAGCAAACCCAGGGTGAATCCAGCGTTCATCATGACAGTGCAGGTAGACGGCCCGGCTTTCGAAACCGTAACCAACGGCTGCTGTGAGCGAATTCGATGTCCTGATCGTCGGCGGCGGAATCGCCGGTGCCAGCCTTGGCGCAGAGATCGCGCCGACTCGCACGGTGCTTCTGATCGAGGGCGAGAGCCACTGCGGAGTCCACTCCACCGGCCGGTCGGCGGCGTTCTGGCTGGAGAGCTACGGCGGCCCGGTCGTCGCCCGGTTGAGCGCCGCCTCGCGCCCGTTGCTTGCCCAGCCTCCGGAGGATTTCTCCGATCGAGGATTTCTGCGTCCGCGCGGAGATCTTCATGTCACCCGCGACGAGCTGCCGGCCATACCGCAGGGGATCGAATCGCGAATCGTCGAGCGCTCCGAGCTCGAACGGATGGTGCCCGGAATCCGTCCCGAGTGGAGACGCGCGCTGTTCGAGCCGGGCTGCGCGGACATCGATGTCGGCGCTTTGCATTCCGCCTACCTCCGCCGACTGCGCATCGGCGGCGGCGAAATTCGTACCGACGCCCGATTCGAATCGGCCCAATATCGCGACGGGCTGTGGCGGGTGCGGCTCAAAGACGGCTCCACGGTGACGGCAGCGATAATCGTCAATGCTGCCGGAGCGTGGGCCGATGAGGTTGCCGCCGCAGCCGGTGTGCAGCCGCTCGCCATTGCTCCGAAGCGGCGGACGATGGTGCAGTTGCGGATCGGCAGGGGCGGCCTTCGCGACCTGCCGCTGGTCGACGATGCGGAGGGCACTTTTTATTTCAAGGGAGAAGGCGACCGGACCGTCTGGCTTAGCCCGCACGACGAAATCGACACCGACCCGTGCGACGCTGCTCCGGAGGAAATGGATGTCGCGATCGCCATCGACCGATTCCAGAAGGTGGTCGACTGGCCGGTCGAAGCCGTCGAACGGAAGTGGGCAGGGCTACGTAGCTTCGCCCCCGACCGCAATCCGGTTTACGGGTTCGACCCGACGGCCCGCGGCTTTTTCTGGTGCGCGGGGCAGGGCGGCTTCGGAATTCAAACCGCGCCGGCGGCGGCGAAAATGGCGGCCTCGATCCTTCTTGGCTCCGACCCCGAGCCGGCTGTTGCACGGATCGATCCGGCGCCGTTCGCGCCGGCGCGATTTCGCTAGGCGATCACAATATCTGCGAAAGGATCACAAGCAGGCCTGCAATCGACACGCCCCAGATCAGGGTGCGAAGCCAGGGAACGCCGGCCACATAGACGATCGCGTAAGCAACGCGGCCCCAGAAGAACAGGTTGGCGCCGAGCGCAGTCATCGCGTTCAAGCGCCCGGTCGAGTAGGCGACGAGAACGAACACCGCGAACACAACCAGGCTTTCGAGCAAGTTGGAATGCGCCCGGCTGGCTCGCATCGCCCAGCCCGTGAGCGGCGGCATCTGTTCGCGGTTCCCGGCAAGCACAGGTAGGCTCACCTGCTGCTGGGCGCCCATTGCAGCGACCGTCACCTGGATCAGCGCAAGTACCGCCGACCAGACAAGAAGCTGAAGCTCTACAGGCATTGGATCTCCCCCCATTTGTTCCCGGAGGCGATCCTATCAGGGTTGCCGCGAAATTGAACCGCCTAGCCGCGCTGCTTGTCCGCCTCGTCGCAGGCGATCGAGTCGACCCGGTCGTTCTCCGGATGGCCGCTGTGGCCCTTGACCCAGTGCCACTTCACCGAGTGGCGCGCCTCGGCTTGCAGCAATTGCTGCCACAGGTCCGCGTTCTTCACCGGCTTCCTGTCCGCGGTTCGCCAGCCGTTCCTCTGCCAGCCATGGATCCATTTGGTGATCCCGTCGCGCACGTAATTGCTGTCGGTGTGGATCTCGACCCGGCACGGTTTCTTGAGCGCATTGAGCGCCTCGATCGCCGCGACCAGCTCCATCCTGTTGTTGGTCGTAAGGGGCTCGCCACCGCTGATTTCGCGCTCCTTCGCCCCCGTCCGGAGCAGCGCCGCCCAGCCGCCGGGTCCCGGATTTCCCCGGCACGCGCCATCGGTGAAGACTTCGACGAGCGGTGGTTCGGCCATTCAGGCGACGAGTTCGCGCGGAAGCTTGAAGGTGATCCGCTCCGGCGTGTGATCGGCCTGCACTTCGGTCACATCGAAGCGCTCCCGAAGCGCGTCGATGACTTCGCGGACGAGGATTTCGGGCGCCGACGCGCCGGCCGTGATGCCAAGCGTCGTGGGCTGGCCAAGCCAGTCCCAGTCGATGTTGGAAGCCCGCTCGATCAGCCGCGCGGGCACGTCGATCCGCTCGGCGACCTCGGCGAGCCGGAGCGAATTGCTGCTGTTGGGGGCGCCGATCACCAGCATCTTGTCGCATTCCGGGGCAACGGCCTTGACCGCGGCCTGGCGGTTCGAGGTCGCGTAGCAGATGTCTTCGCTGCGCGGCGCCCGGATCGACGGGAAGCGCGCCTTCAGAGCCTCGACGATGGCCGCCGTGTCGTCGACGGACAATGTCGTCTGCGTCAGGAACGCCAGCCGTCCGTCATCGGGGACAGCGACGTCTAGAGCATCGTCGACGGTTTCGACGAGGGTGATCGATCCTTCCGGGACCTGGCCCAGTGTACCGATGACTTCGGGATGTCCGGAATGGCCGATGAAGAGGATGTGGAGACCGTCCTCGATCAGCCGTTCCGCCTGGCGATGGACCTTGGAGACCAGCGGGCAGGTTGCGTCGACGAACGTGAGGCCGCGCTCCCTGGCGTCCGCCGGGACCGCTTTCGGGACGCCATGGGCCGAAAATACGACCGGGCGGTCGTCTGGAACCTCGTCGAGCTCATCGACGAAGATCGCACCAAGCTGCTTCAGACGATCGACGACAAAGCGATTGTGGACGATTTCGTGGCGAACGTAGACGGGCGCACCGTACCGTTCGAGAGCGAGCTCGACGATCTGGATCGCGCGGTCGACTCCAGCGCAAAAGCCGCGCGGGGCGGCGATCAGGACTCGAAGGGGAGGGCGGTTGGCCATTGCCGCGGCGATGTAAGCGCTCGCTTGCAGCAATGAAAGGCGCTTCCTATGACAGCTGTCGTCCCTGCGACCGCCCAAGGAAATGCCTGTGAAGCTTCGCCTCGCCTCGACTATCGTTCTCGTCCTGCTCGCCGGCTGCACCCGGAGCGGCACTATCGAGGAAGGCGGGATCTACACCGTGCGCAGCGTCTGCCCGCAGGTCGCGATCCCCGGTGCAACTGGCGACATCACCTTGTTCGATCCGGCCGGAAGCACCGCTTCCTCGGCGATCGACGTCGCGGCAGCAATCACCAATCTTCGCGAGAATTGCCAGGACAGCGGAGCTGAAGTGATTTCGACGGCGACGTTCGACGTCGTCGCGACCCGCCGCGATGCGTCCCAGGCACGGCAGGTCCTGCTTCCCTATTTCGATACGGTGGTCCAGGCTGGCGACACCGTGGTTGCGAAGCGCATCGGCCAGGTCGCCCTGAGCTTCCCGGCCGGCAGCTTCCGCGCCCAGACTTCCGCGCAGGCGACGGCGCGGATCGCGCGGTCCGCGGCAACTCTTCCCGAAAATGTCCGACAGATCCTGATTCGGCCGCGCAAGGAGAGCGATCCCGACGCGGCGGTCGATCCGCTGAGCGACCCCGGAGTCCGGGCGGCGGTCGCGCGGGCGAGCTTTCAGCACCTCATCGGTTTCCAGCTGACGCCGGAACAGCTTCGCTACAACGCGACCCGCTAAGCTCAGCGTTGACTTGGGGCTTGCGCGCAGCCAAGGCTGCGGGCGTCACCGGCGGCCTGTTCGCCGGAAGGCCGCACGGGAGAGTTCGCCAAGTGTTTCAGGCATTTGGCGGCGCCGAAGGAGCAACCGCCCCCGGAATCTCTCAGGCAAGACGGACCGCGCGCGCCTGACAGTCTGGAAAGTGCCTCGGTCTTCGGGCCGGAGCCGCCGAAGGGGCAAAGCTCTCAGGCGCAGCGACAGACGGGGGTGAGGCGAAACGGCGGCCTGCCGCGTTGCCAAACTGTCGCGGAGGCGAGACATGAGCCGAGAAGTCCACAACGGCCCGACCGACCAGCACCACGAGGCGCGGGGAACGCCCTATACCGGTGCACCCGAAGGCGAGCCGGCGCCCGAACCGCTGCCGCTTGCGCTGGATGGATGGCATCGCGCCCGCGGCGGCCGGATGGTCGAGTTCGCCGGCTACTGGATGCCCGTCCAGTTCGAAGGGATCATGGCCGAGCATCTCTGGACGCGCGAGAACGCCGGGCTGTTCGACGTCAGCCACATGGGCCAGCTGCTTATCCACGGGCCCGACGTGGACACGGCGCTGGAAACGCTGCTTCCGGGCGAACTCAAGGGGCTTGCCGGCCGTAAGTTGCGCTACTCGATGCTCCTCGACGACAGCGGCGGGATCATCGACGATTTGATGGCGACCCGGCGCGGCGAGGAATTCTACCTCGTCGTCAACGGCGCCACCAAGCATGGCGACATCGAAGTCATGCGGCAGGCGCTGCCCGACACTATCTACCTCGACCACATGACCGGCCAGGCGTTGCTAGCGTTGCAAGGACCCAAGGCGGTCGACGTGCTCGAAGCGATCATACCCGGCGTCACCGAACTTACGTTCATGGAAGGCAACGCTTTCCACGCCTTCGGACACAGCATCTGGATCAGCCGATCCGGCTATACCGGCGAGGACGGTTTCGAGATTTCGATTCCAGCGGCCGCCGCCGAGCAGCTTGCCGACGCGCTCACGGCCGACGAGCGAGTCAAGCCGATCGGGCTCGGCGCTCGCGATTCGCTGCGGCTTGAAGCGGGACTGCCGCTTTACGGCCACGACCTCGACCGGGAGACGACTCCGGTAATGGCAGGGCTGACTTTCGCGATCCAGAAGCGCCGGCGCGCCGAGGGCGGGTTCCCGGGAGCGCCGCGGATCCTCTCGGAAATCGAAAACGGGCCGATCCAGAAACGAGTCGGCTTCGACGTCGAAGGGCGCCAGCCGGTCCGAGAGGGCGCGCTGGTGCTCGATGGCGAGGGCAATGAGGTCGGCCGGATCACCAGCGGCGGCTTCTCGCCTTCGCTGCAGCGGCCGATCGCAATGGGCTATGTCGCGACCGATCTTGCCGAGCCCCGCACCGAGCTCAAGCTCGAGCAGCGCGGCAAGCTGTTCGACGGCACGGTAGCGCCGATGCCGTTCGTCCCCCACCGCTATCATCGCAAGGGAGCTGCTTAAGATGACGACCTATTTCACCCGCGAGCACGAGTGGATCCAAGTCGACGGAGACACCGCGACGGTCGGGATCACCGACCACGCGCAGGAAGCGCTCGGCGACATCGTCTTCACCGAGGTTCCCGAAGCCGGCAAGAAGCTGGCCAAGGGACAGGAGGCCGCGGTTGTCGAATCGGTGAAGGCTGCCTCCGACGTCTATTCGCCGGTGTCGGGCGAAGTGACAGAGGGCAACCAAGCAATTGTCGACGACCCGGCGCTGGTGAACAGCGATGCCGAGGCCGGCGGCTGGTTCTTCAAGATCAAGCTTTCCGACACCAGCGAGCTCGACGGGCTGATGGACGAAGCTGCCTATCGCGACTGGGTGAAGACCCTCTGACCCAGATTGCCGCCTCGACCAGCCGCTGGGTAGCAGCGGACTATGCCCGCGTCGGCGGCTTCGTCGCCGAGCTGGGCGAGGCCGCGCTCGACTTGCTCGACCCCAAACCGGGCGAGCGGGTCCTAGACGTGGGTTGCGGGGACGGCTCCTTGTCGCTCAAGATAATCGACCGCGGCGCGGAGGTCGTCGGCATCGACAATTCGCCCGAGATGGTCGAGGCGGCACGAGCCAACGGCGTATTCGCCGAGGTCATGGACGCCGCCGAAATGGCGTTTGACCGCGAATTCGACGCGGCTTTCTCCAACGCCTCGCTTCACTGGATGCTGGACAGGTATCGCGTGGCCAAGGCGATTTTCAACGCGCTCCGTCTCGGCGGCCGCTTCGCGGGTGAAATGGGGGGCGAGGGCAATCTCGCGCGACTGCGCGAGGCGCTCGACGAAGAGCTGGTCATCCGCGGCTATGCGCCGCCGTCCGAAGCGGCCAACTGGTATGCGTCGGCCGAGGACTTCGCCGACATCTACGAGGCCGCCGGCTTTACCCAGATCGATGCGCGGCTGATCGACCGGCCCACTCCGATCCAGCACGGCATCGCTGCGTGGGTAACCACTTTCCGCCGCGGCTGGCTCGACCGGGCCGGCGTCCCGGACGACGAGCGCACAGAAATCGGTGCCGCCGTCGCTGACCGTCTCGCGTCCAACACCGCCGATTACGTACGACTCCGCTTCATTATGAGAAAGCCTTCCTGAATGCGTTACCTGCCGCTCAGCGATTCCGACCGCAGCCAGATGCTGGCGGCTGTCGGTGCCAGTTCCATCGACGACCTGTTCGTCGATGTTCCGCAAGAGGCGCGGCTCGACGGGCTGATCGAGGGGCTGACGCTGCACGCTTCGGAGCTTTCCGTCGAGCGGCAGATGAACGCGATGGCGGCAAAGAACATGGTCGCGGGGGACGTGCCCTTCTTCCTCGGTTGCGGCGCCTACCGTCATCACGTCCCGGCGAGCGTCGACCATATCATCCAGCGCGGCGAGTTCCTGACAAGCTACACGCCTTACCAGCCCGAAATCGCACAGCGCACGCTGCAGGTCCTGTTCGAATTCCAGACCCAGGTGGCGCGCCTCTACGGCTGCGACATCGCCAACGCGTCGATGTACGACGGATCCACCGCCTGCTGGGAAGCGGTGCTGATGGCCGCGCGGATCACGCGCCGGAAAAAGGCGATCCTCTCCACCGGGCTTCATCCGCATTACGTCAGCGTCTGTACGACAATGGCGCGCTTCACCGGCGACACGCTCGAAACATCGACCCCGCAGCTTTCCGCCGACACCGACGCCGATCGGCTGATCTCGGCGATCGACGACGAGACCAGCGCGGTGGTCGTCCAATATCCCGACATCCTCGGCCGGATCGCCGACCTGTCGCCGATTGCCGAGGCAGCCCATGCCAAGGGCGCGCTGCTGATCGCGGTGGTGACCGAGCCGGTCGCCCTGGGGCTGATCAGGAGCCCGGGCGAAATGGGCGCCGACATCGTCGTGGGCGAGGGGCA
>DATAKH010000118.1:0-5543 GCA_036261735.1 Sphingomicrobium sp. | reverse complement strand
TGCTCGGCGGTGGTGATCGAGTTGCCGAACGGGGTGTTCATGACCACGATCCCGCGCGCCGAGGCGGCGGGGACGTCGATCGTGTCGACCCCGATCCCGGCTCGGCCGATCACTTTCAGGCGAGGTAGCGCGGCGTCCATGACCGCCGCTGTCACGCGCGTCGAGCTGCGGACCGCGAGACCGTCATAGTCGCCGATGATCGCCTTCAACTCGTCGGGCGAAAGGCCGGGCTTCTCATCCACTTCGATGCCGCGGTCGCGGAAGATGGCAGCTGCCCGCGGGTCCATCTTGTCGGCAACAAGAACGCGCACTTGCCCGCTCATTTCGTCGTCTCCCAAGCCCAGTCCAGCCACGGCGTCAGCGCCTCGCTGTCGGTGGTTTCGACCGTCGCCCCGCACCAGATTCGAAGCCCCGGCGGAGCATCGCGGTAGGCGCCGATGTCGAACGCGGCTTCTTCTCCCTCGAGCAGGTTGACGATCGCTTTCTGCCGGGCCGTGTTCGCCTCCTCGTCGGAGCGGTCGGCGAACTGGAGGCAAACCGATGTGTTCGACCGGATCCGCTCATCCGCGGCCAGATGCTCGATCCAGTCCGCCGACCGCACCCAGCGGTCCAGCGCCGCGGAATTGGCATCGGCCCGGGCGATTAGCGCGCCGAGGCCGCCGATATTCTCCGCCCAGTCGAGTGCCATCAGCCAGTCCTCGACGCAAAGCATCGAGGGCGTGTTGATGGTCTCGCCCCGGAAAATTCCGTCGATCAGCTTCCCGCCTTTCGTCAGCCGGAAGATTTTCGGAAGCGGGCGCGGCGGCGGCTCGCTTTCGAGCCTTTCGACAGCGCGGGGGCTGAGGACCAGCATTCCGTGCGCGGCCTCGCCGCCCAGCGCTTTTTGCCAGCTGAACGTGCCGACATCGATTTTTTGCCAGTCGATGTCCTGGGCGAAGGCGCCGGAAGTGGCGTCGCAGATGGTGAGGCCGGTGCGATCGCCGGCGATCCATTCGCCGTCGGGAACGCGCACTCCGCTGGTCGTTCCGTTCCAGGTAAAGACGATATCGTTCGCCGGGTCGATCCGCGACAGGTCCGCGATCCCGCCATAGGGGGCTGTGCGGATGTCGGCGTCGAGCTTGAGCTGCTTGGCGACATCGCTGACCCAACCGGCGCCGAAGCTCTCCCATGCGAGCATCGTTACCGGCCTTGGCCCAAGCAGCGACCAGATCGCCATTTCCATCGCGCCGGTGTCCGACGCGGGCACGATCCCGAGCCGATAGTCGGAGGGGAGCCGAAGCAAAGCGTGCGTCCGTTCGATCGCTTCGGCGAGCCGGGCCTTGCCCAGCGCCGACCGGTGCGAGCGGCCGAGCGCTCGCGTGTCGAGCGAATCGAGCGACCAGCCGGGCGGCTTCGGGCAGGGCCCAGATGAAAAGGAGGGACGCGCGGGTTTCCGCGCCGGCTTGATCGTCACATGAACTCTCCTCGCAGAGAGCGCGCGCCGCGTTGGGACGGCGTGGCCCGCTGGCTGGTGTAAGGATCGCCCAGCCGTTGGCAAGGCATCGCCGAGGAAGATTCGGCGGAATTGCGCGGCCCAAACGACGTCGGTTCCGTCCCTTCGGCCCCCTGCAGCTTCAATTCACCGCAGGAGCCGGACGGTTCGTCCCGGGAAGCGGCATTTCAGGTTGAATTTGTTAACCAGGACGAGTGAGTTTCGCCTCCGGCACGAGCGGGGGGAGTTTTCCGCCTGTGCCACCAGGGGCTGGGGAGCTCCTTCATCGATGGTTTTTCGAGCGCGCAGCCAAGGCATGCGCGCCGTACGGTTTGTTGGAGCGGGACATGGCGCAATTGCTGGCGATATCGCAAAAAGTTTTCAGCGATCGCGAATTCTTCATCCACGATGGGCAAAGGCTTCGCCGCTTCCGCCTCTCGGCTCCCGTTCAGGCACTCTTCTTCTTCATCTCCCTCTTCCTCGTCGGCTGGTCGACCTATTCGGCCGCCCAGCTAATCGCCGGACCGGCAGCGCAGAGGGCTGTGGTCGTCCCTTATGCAGCCCAGCTCAAAAAGCTCGCGGCCGAGACGGATCGCCGTGTCCAGCTCGTCGAGCAGCGCCAGTTCGCGCTTGCCGCCGCGCTCGAGGCCCGCGACGTCGATCCCGAGACGCTGAAGAGCCTTGGTTTCTACCCGGCCGCGGCGGGCACCGGCGCCATCGGCGGGCCGTTGGACTCCGGCAATGGGGACCCGACGTTCAAGCAGCTGTTCACGAACTGGAAGAAGCTCGACACGCTCGCCAGCGGAGCGATCGCGATTCCTTCGGAAAAGCCGGTGCAGACAGCTGAATTCACCAGTGCTTTCGGAGTTCGTTCCGACCCGTTCCGCCGCGGTGCCGCAATGCATGCCGGAATCGATCTTGCCGGTCCGGTCGGCACGCCGATCCACGCGACTGCGGACGGCACCGTCATTCGCGCCGGCTGGAATAGCGGCGGCTACGGCAATTTGATCGAGATCGACCACGGCCGCGGAATCGTCACTCGCTACGGCCATCTGTCGAAGATCAACGTGAACCCCGGCGACCGGGTCAACCGCGGTGCAGTGATCGGCCGGATGGGCTCGACCGGTCGCTCGACCGGTTCGCACCTGCATTACGAGGTCCGGATCGACGACAGCCCCGTCAACCCGATCCCCTTCATGCGCTCGACAGATTACCTGATGGCCATGAAGCGCGCAGGCAATGCGCCCTCGATGGACCAGGTTGCGCTCGGCGGACCCGGCTCGAAATAACCACCTGCGGTTGCCGCTCCCCAGCCGGCACCCTATTTCAGCTGCGTGACGCAGCCTGATATCAGCCTGACGCAGAATGCCGCGCGGCGTGTCGCGGCTATCGCCGCTCGCAAGAACGCGCCGCCGGTGCTCCGCCTCGCCGTCGACGGCGGTGGCTGTGCCGGCTTCACTTACAGCTTCGAACTCGCCGAGGCCCCCGCTCCGGAGGACGCGGTCGCTGAGACCGACGGCGTCAAGCTCGTCGTCGACCCGGCCAGCCTCGAGCTGGTGCGCGGGTCCGCGGTCGATTTCGTCGAAGATCTCGGCGGCGCCGCATTCCGGGTGACCAATCCCAACGCGCAGTCCGGTTGCGGCTGCGGATCGAGCTTTTCGGTCTGACCAACTTCTCGACTTCGCTCGGGGCAAGCGGCTAGGGCGGTTCCGTGAAAATCGCTTCTTACAACCTGAACGGAATCCGGGCGCGGCTGCCGCGTCTTCTCGAATGGCTCGAGCGTGAGAAGCCCGAAATCGTCTGCCTCCAGGAATTGAAATGCGCCGATGAGTCTCTGCCGATCGAGGACATCGAGGGGGCTGGTTACGGCGCCGTGTGGCACGGGCAGAAAGGTTTCAACGGGGTCGCGGTGCTTGCCCGGGGCGACGCTCCCAAGCTGCGGCGGACTGGCCTTCCCGGCGATCCCGACGACACCCACAGCCGCTATATCGAGGCCGAGGTGGATGGAGTCGTCGTCGCCTCGCTCTACCTGCCCAACGGCAATCCGGTCGGGACGGAAAAGTTCGACTATAAGATCCGTTGGTTCGAGCGCCTGCGCGAGCGCGCTGCCCAACTGCTTCAGGAAGAGCGCCCGGTGGTCCTCGCCGGAGACTGGAACGTGGTGCCCGAGGACCGCGACGTCTTTTCGGTGAGCGCGACCGCGCATGACGCGGTTATGCAGCCCGAAGCTCGTCAGGTCTGGCGGACCATGCTTGGCCAGGGCTGGACCGACGCGCTTCGGGCGCTGCATCCCGACGAGCCGAAGCTTTACACCTTCTGGGACTATACGGCGGGCTGCTGGCAACGCGACCTCGGCTTCCGCCTCGACCACCTGCTGTGCTCGCCCGAGGCGGCCGACCGGCTGAAGGGAGCGGGAGTCGACAAGTGGGCGCGGGCGCAGGAGAAGGCCTCCGACCACGCGCCGACGTGGGTCGAGCTGGCTTAGAGCGCCTTCTCGAAAATCCGGTAGCGGTGATTGACGTAGGCGCCGGGTAGTTCGGCGATCGAGAGCATTCCTCTATTGTCCTCGAGGATCCAGCCGAACTCGCCGGTGCCGATGCCGAATTTCCCGACGCAGTCGCGGCGAGTATATTCGATCAGCATGAAGGCGAGCTGCGAGGCGAGGCGGCTGGTGTGCAGCTTTTTCGCCACCCCCATGAGCGGGACCCGGGCGCGGCGCGTGCGCGGTTTCCTCAAGCGCCATAACAGCTTCATCCAGCCGAATGGGAATAGCTCACCGTTCAAGTCCCGGATCAGTTCGTTGATGTCGGGAAGGGTGATCATGAAGGCGACCGGCTCGCCGTCATATTCGGCGATCCGCACCAGCTCGTTGTAGATGATGGGTTTCAGCTTCTTGCCGGCATAGGCAATCTCGCTCTCGGTCAGCGGGACGAAGCCCCAGTTCCCCGACCAAGCGTCGTTCAAGAGATTGAGGATGATCCGCGCTTCCTCGTCGAACCGCGACTTGTCGACCTTGCGGATGCGAATTTTAGAATTGCGCTCTCCCATCGCGATCAGCCGCTCGATCTTGGGATCGGCCCAGTGGGCGATGTCGACTTCGTAAGTGAGGAGGTCCTTGGCCTTTTCGTACCCCGCGGCCTCGATCCACTGGCGATATTCGGGCTTGTGATGCCCCATCATCGCGGTGGGCGGCTGCTCGAAGCCCTCGATCTCGAGCCCGGGTTCGTCCCAGATCGACAGGCTGATGGGCCCGAGCGCCCGGGTCATGCCCTGCTCGCGAAGCCAATCCTCCGCGGTCGCGATCAGGGCCGCGGCAGCCTCGCCGTCGAGCGCCTCGAACATGCCCCATTGGCCGGTGCCCTGGCCCATATGCTGCAAGACGAGTTCGTCGACCTGGGCGCTGATCCGGCCGACGGGCTTTCCGCCGCGCTCCGCCAGCCAGAACATCGCCCTGGCATGCTCGAACCACGGGTTCTTGCCCGGCGTGATCAGGCCGTGGACCTCGTCCTTCAGCGGCGGGACCCAGGCGGGGTCGTCGCGATACACGTCCCAGGCGAGGTCCACGAAAACCTTTCGCTCGGCCTTAGTCTCGACGGGGCGGATGGTTAGCTGCGCTGCCATAGCGGCTGGCTAGCCCGCACCCGAAGCAAGGGCCAGCCCTTATGAATGTGCCCGCGATGCTTCCCGCTGGCTGCGCGCATTCATTGATGCGCCATGATCGCGCCACTATCTCCCTGCAGAGGCAGAGACTTATGACCAGTACGGCAACATTCGCGCGCGATAGCGCCGCGCCCGCATCGGCGCGCGAAGCCGTGCGCGCGGGCGACGACAAGGCGATGCTGAAGGCTGCCGCCGACCTGACCCGCGACCTCAATTCACCCAGTGCTGCCATCTATTGGGGCGACCTGCTGGTGTCGGCGCTCATCGGCTATGGCGCGCTTGCCGCTGCGATCCTCCTCCCGTCGTGGCCGCTGGCGCTTGTCGCGGGCACCGTCGCCGTCCTCGCCCTCTATCGCGCCGGGAGCTTCATCCACGAGCTCACCCATCTGAAGCCGCGCGCGGTGCCCGGCTT
>DATAKH010000109.1:0-14905 GCA_036261735.1 Sphingomicrobium sp. | reverse complement strand
AGGCGAAGCGGTCGGTGCATGCGGGCCGACTAGCCGCCGCCCGTGCCCGCGTCGAGGCGCGCCTTGGCCTCGTTCCAGTTGCGGCCGTCGAACTGCTCGATCGCAAGCTCGACCGGCTCATCGAGGCAATTGGCGTTCACGCTCCAGGAATCGGGATGGGAGCGCGGCTGATAAAAGCTCTTCACACCGCACAGCGCGCAGAACAAATGCTCGGCGGCGCCCGTGCCAAAGCGATAGCTGGCAAGGGAGTCGCGGCCGGTGACGAGCTCGAAGCGCTCATGCGGAACAACGATGTGGAGGAATCCAGTCATCCGGCAAACGGAGCAATTGCAATCCAGGGCCGGGACCGGCGGTTCGCCCAGCTCCGCCTCGAACCGAACCGAACCGCAGTGACACCCGCCTGAAGCCTTCATGGCCTCAGACGTAATGCGGTTCGGGCCGTTCGCGAAGCTCTTCGTAATGAACGAGAGCGGGTTCAGGTCCTAAGGCCACGGGCTCGCCCTTCCGGAACGCCCATTCGCCGCGGTCGCAGTCCTGCGCGCGGACATAGCCGTTGATGTAGAAACGGCGCATGTGGCTCGATCGGTTTTCGCCCGAGCCGTGCACCAGGTACGGGCTCCACAGCGCCAGGTCGCCCGGCTGGAGCACGAGGTCGACGGCGTCTTCCGAGCGAAGCCCGACCTCCTCCAGCGCCTGGTCTTGCAGCGGAGTCCCGAGCGCCTTCTTCGAGCAATCCATCCCGAGATCGCCCTGCAAATGGCTCCCCGGAATGAATCGCAAACCGCCGCACTCGGGGCCGTGCGGATCGATGGCGAGGCCGGTCTGGACGTAGGAATCGGCGAGGTTGCGGTAGGCCCAGGCGGGGCGGCGCGACCGGCTGTCCTGGTGCCAGGCGAAATCGCCGAGCGAGCCCGGCGCTTTCCAGTGAAGCTGGTTGATGATCTGCTTGAGATCTCCCCCGAGCAATGGATCGAGAAGCGCGGCAATCCGCGAGTCCAGCCGAACCGAGTTCAGGACCGGCTGGTGGTATGACGGCCACTGGACCATCCGAACCAGCGGTTCGCCCGCTGCTCCCGCCGCGACGTTGTAAAAGAGATTGCCATGGCGGAAGCTTCGGCCGTGCCTAACGCCTTCGTCGTGGATCTGGTCGGCGGCGGCGGCGATTGCCGCCACTTCGTCGCGTGAGAACAGCCCGCGGATCACCGCATAGCCGTCGTTCCAATAGTCGGAAACGTAATTTCGTTCGCTGTCGATGCTGCTGGCGGCCAGCGGCTGGTGACAACCCATGGAAACCTCCACCCCGCGGACAGGATACAGGAAGCCATTGAGATTGCCACCATTTTCGAGAACAAGTGTCGCCGGCGAAACGACCGCCGACACCCATTGGCTACTTGTTCGCTGCAAGAATGATGCTGCCGCCCTTCTTGTCTGCGACAATTTCTCCGACCCGGGAACGGGCGGCGGCGAGAACCTCATCGCGGCACTGCCGCTCGGCATTCTGCGCCCTGAGGTCGGCCGCTGACGCGCCGTCGCACACTGCGTGAGCGGCGGTGACAAGCCGCTGCTGCAGGCGCCGCTGGCCCTCGCCGGTCGAGAGGTTCAGGTCGCCAGTGCGAACGACGCTGACATTCAGCTCGGCCGGAACGGGCTCGGACAGCGCCGGAACCGCCTTGATGAGAGCGGCCGTCGCGAGCGCGCTGACGGCGATGATCTTGAGAGTCTGTTTCATGGTCGCATTCCTCCTGTTCGAGTGCGACCGACCAGATAGTCCCAAATTTCGCTGCGGGGCAGCAACGATGTCGTGCTATCATTCTGCAGAATTGCAGAACGGTGGCGCCGCAGGACGCGGCTAGGATCAATGCCGATGGACTGGAATGACCTTCGCTTTTTTCTTGCGGTGGCTAGGGAGGGCAGCACGCTTGCGGCTGCGCGTCAGATGCGAGTCAGCCAGACGACGGTTGCCAGGCGAATCGCGGCGCTGGAGGCGGCGCTTGGTTTCCCCCTCTTCGAGAAGCGGCAAGCCGGCTATGCGCTCACTCCCGCGGGAGAGGAACTGGTCGGGAAGGCGGAGCAGGTCGAAATTTCGGTTGCCAAATTCGGCCAGGCGGCGTCGGCCAACGCGCGGGATTTGAGCGGAACCGTCCGAATTACGACCGAGGAAATCTACGCGATTACGCTGCTCGCGCCGCTTCTGACCCAGCTGCGGGAGATCCACCCCGATATCGTCATCGATCTCGATACCAGCCAGACCGTCCGGGATCTCGGTGCCGGAGATGCCGATATCTCGCTGAGGAGCACGGCCAATAAAAAGCAGCCGGCGGGCCTCGTTGGCCGACAGCTGTGTGTCGACGACTGGGCACTTTACTGCAGCCGCGACTATGCGGCGCGCCATGGCGTGCCTTCGACGGTGCGGGAGTTGAAAAGGCACGCGTTCATCGGAGGCGGCGGAGGCAATCTGTGGCTTCACTACCAGGCGTGGTTGAAGGAGCTGGGACTCGAGCAACAGGTCGCGATGCACCACGCCACTTCGGGCGGATTACTGTCCGGTGTTCGCTCCGGCTTCGGAGTGGCGGTTCTCCCTTGCATCAGCGCCGACGCCGAGCTGGACCTCGTCCGTTGCTTGCCGCCGCGCCCGAAGCATGGACGAATCCTCTGGCTGTTCACGCACGAGCGGGTCCGCCACACGCCGCGAGTCCGCGCGGTGATCGATTTCCTCTACGACGAACTCAGCCGCCACGTCCGCATGTTGAAGGCGAAGAAGGCCGCCTGATCACTCCACTGTCACGCTCTTCGCCAGGTTGCGCGGCTGGTCGACGTCGGTGCCTTTCAGGACCGCCGTGTGATAGGCGAGCAGCTGGACCGGAACCGCGTAGACGATCGGCGCGATGAGCGGGTGGACCTCGGGCATCTCGATCGTTGCGATGCAGCCGTCGCCGGCCTCGTCGATTCCCTTGGAATCGCTGATCAGCACGATCTTGCCGCCTCGCGCGCGCACTTCCTGCATGTTGCTGACGGTCTTTTCGAACAGCGGTCCGGACGGGGCGAGGACAATCACCGGCACGTCCTCGTCGATCAGCGCGATCGGGCCGTGCTTCATCTCGCCCGCTGCATAGCCTTCGGCATGGATGTAGCTGATTTCCTTGAGCTTCAGCGCTCCTTCCAGCGCCATCGGATAATAAGGCCCGCGGCCGAGGTAGAGCACGTCGCGGGCCGGCGCGATCAAGTGCGCCATCGCGGCGATGTCGTCATCGTGGTTGAGCGCGGCATTAAGCGCCGCCGGCGCCTCGTGGAGGTGGGCGACGATGTTCTTCTCCTCGTCTCGGCCGATCCGCCCGCGTGAGCATGCGAGGTTGGCGGCGAGCGCGGCGAGGACGGCGAGCTGGCAAGTGAAGGCCTTGGTCGAGGCGACGCCGATTTCGGGACCGGCGTGGGTCGGGAGCAGCAGATCGGCCTCGCGCGCCATCGAGCTGGTCGGAACGTTGACCACGACCGCGATCCGCTGCTCCTGATCCTTCGCGTGGCGAAGGGCGGCGAGGGTGTCCGCAGTCTCTCCCGACTGGCTGACGAAGAGGGCCAGTCCGCCAGGCTCGAGGACGGGGTCGCGGTACCGGAACTCGGAAGCGACATCGATGTCGACGGGGACCCGCGCGAACTGCTCGATCCAGTACTTGGCGACGAGCCCCGCATAATAGCTCGTCCCGCAGGCGACGATGGTCAGCCGGTCGATGGCGCCAAGGTCGAAATCGACGTTGGGAAGCGCCACTTCGCCCTCGAACGGGCGCAGATAGCTCTGGAGAGTCTGGGCAACCACGACGGGCTGCTCGAAAATCTCCTTTTGCATGTAGTGGCGGTAATTGCCTTTCTCGACGGGCGCGGACGAGGCCCCGGATTCGACGATCTCCCGCTCGACGGGCGCATTGTCCCGGTCGAAAATCTCGATCCTGTCCCGGCGGACGACGGCCCAGTCACCTTCTTCCAGGTAGGCAATCCGCTGAGTCCAGGGCGCGACGGCGATTGCGTCCGAACCGAGATAATTTTCACCCTCGCCATAGCCGACGGTGAGCGGCGCCCCCATCCGCGCGCCGATGATCAGGTCGGGATCGTCGCGGAACAGGAAGGCGATCGCGAAGGCGCCCTGCAAGCGCGGAAGCACCGCTGCTACCGCCTCGTTCGGTGATTGCCCCTGTTCGATCTCGCGAGCGACCAGGTGGCCGACGACCTCTGTGTCCGTCTCGCTTTCGAACTTGCGCCCCTGCGCGATCAGCTCGTCACGGAGCGGCTTGAAATTCTCGATGATCCCGTTGTGAACGAGCGCGACGGGGCCGACGATGTGCGGGTGCGCGTTGCCTACTGTCGGAGCGCCGTGCGTCGCCCAGCGCGTATGCGCGATTCCGACCAGTCCGCCCAGAGGGTCGGAACCGAGCGCGCGCTTCAGGTTCTCAAGCTTCCCCTCGGCCCGGCGCCGTTCGAACGCGCCGTCCTCGATCGTGCAGATGCCGGCCGAGTCATAGCCGCGATATTCGAGGCGCTTGAGGCCGTCGAAGAGGCGCGTGGCGACCTCAGCCTTCCCGACAATTCCAACGATTCCGCACATCTACTCGGCAGCCTTCCGGCTCATCCGCTCGCGGAAGCGGCGGGCCCATCCGGCGATGCCCTTCTGCTCGCTTCGCTCGACCGCCAGGCTGTCGGGCTCGACATCGCTCGTGATGACGGACCCGGCGCCGACTACGGCACCTTCGCCGATCGTCACCGGCGCGACCAGAGACGTATTGGAGCCGATGAAGGCGCCGGCACCAATGATCGTCCGGTACTTCCCGAACCCGTCGTAATTGCAGGTGATCGTCCCGGCGCCGATGTTCGCATTCTCTCCGACTTGCGAATCGCCGACATAGGAGAGGTGGTTGACCTTGGCTCCACGCGCAACGGTCGCCTTTTTCAACTCGACGAAATTGCCGACCTTAGACCCGTCGGCCAGCAAGGTGCCTGGACGGATCCGGGCAAATGGCCCGATCGCGGCTCGGGCGCCGATCACTGCCCCCTCGATATGGCTGAACGCCTTGATCGTCGCTCCGTCGGCGACCTCGACCCCGGGGCCGAACACGACATGCGGTTCGACCGTGACGTCGCGGCCGAGTTTCGTGTCGTAAGCGAACCACACGCTTTCCGGGTCGATCAGGGTCGCGCCTTCCTGCAACACCTGCTCGCGCCTGCGGCGCTGCCATTCCAGTTCGAGATGGGCGAGCTCGGCCCGGCTGTTGACGCCCGCCGTCTCGTAAGCTCCGCCTTCGATGACAACCGCCTCGCGGCCCTCGGCCGCGGCAATGTTGACGATGTCGGGGAGGTAATATTCGCCCGCGGCATTGTCGTTCCCGACCTTGCCAAGCCAGTCGAACAGGTCGCGCGCGCGGACCGCCATCATTCCCGAATTGCACAGGCGAACAGCGCGCTCTTCCGGAGTCGCGTCCCTGAATTCGACCATTTTGGCGATGCGATCGCCCTCGCCGAGGATGATCCGGCCATAGGCGGCGGGGTCCGCGGGTTGCGAGGCCAGGACAACGATGCCCGGGCCATCATCGCCATCCAGGCGCTCGAGCATCCGCTCCAGCGTTGCAGGCTGGACGAATGGCGTATCGGCATAAAGCACGAGGACAGCACCCTCGTAGCCGTCGAGGGCCGCCTTCGCCTGGAGGACAGCGTGGCCGGTCCCCTTTTGCTCCGCCTGATGCACTATTGCGACGTCGCTGCCATTCAAGGTGCGCTCGACCTGGTCCCTGCCCTTTCCCACCACGACGACCCGCTTCGACGCGCCGATGCCGTCGATGCAATCGAGCAGGTGAAGGAGAAGAGGCCGCGAAGCGATCGGGTGAAGCACCTTGTGGGTGTCGGAACGCATTCGCGTTCCCTGGCCCGCGGCAAGTACGACGACGGCGAAATCAGGCACTCTGGTCATCTCGGCGAATGTGAATGGCACGGGCTACCGGCGAGCGCCAGTGGCGGAGGAAGCGAAAAGGGCGGCCGTTGGGCCGCCCTTGCAGAGGAAGCGAAGACCAAACCCCGCTTTTAGAAATTCGCGTAAGCTTCGTTGCCGACGAAACCCATCTTTTCGACGTGCGCGCGCTTGGTGATAGCGAGCACTTCATCGACTAGTGCATATTTCGCGTTCGGCTCCGGCTGGAGGTGAAGCTCGGGAAGCGGATCGATCTGCTGGGTCGCGTCGAGGTAGAGCCGGAGCTGCTCCGGATTGACCGGCGTCCCGTTCCACAGGATCTGGTTGTCGGCCGTGATCACGATCTTGTTCTTGGTCGGAAGGATCGGCGGCGGGTTGTTCTGCGAGTCCTGAGGAAGATCCAGCTTCACCGCGTGAGTCTGCACCGGAAGCGTGATGATGAACATGATCAGCAGCACCAGGAGCACGTCGATCAGCGGCGTCATGTTGATGTCCAGCATCGGCTCCCCTTGCGGGTTGTCACTGGTCGTCTGCATTGCCATCGAGAAGCGCTCCTAATTAGTTCGCGGCAGTGTTCGGCGCCGGCTCGGAAATGAATCCGATCCGCGCGAAGCCAGCGCGCTGCATGGTGAAGACCGCACCGCCGATACATTTGTACGGCGTGTCCACGTCGCCGCGGATGTGCGCCTCCGGCATTGTGTCTTCGGTCAGGTTTTCGGCACCGCCTACCTTGGCGATCTGCTCCTCGAGCTTCTTCACAGCTTTGTCGAGGAGCTCCTCGCTGTTGACCTTGGTCAGGTTCCAGTAGACCTCGCAACCGCCGCTTCCGTCACCCTTGACCGACAGGTTGACGTTCTCGGGCTTGGTCGTCGTCGGTTCGTATCGGACGCTGGGCAGCGTCACCGGAACCGTCTGAAGGACGACCGGAACGGTGATCAGGAAGATGATCAACATCACCAGCATCACGTCGACGAGAGGGACGACGTTGATGTCCGACATGGCTTCTTCTTCGCCTTCGGAGGGACCTACATTTACTGCCATGGCGATCGTGCCTTCATTCTACTGGCTGTTCGAAGGCCGGGCCGCCGCGAAAACGGCCCGGCCTTTCACGTCGAGTTACGAAGTCGGCGTTTCGGCGCCGGTCTGGGTCGCGCCGGTGCGGAGCGGCTGGCGAGCGCCGCCCGGATTGCCGGCGGTCGCCGTCGGCGCGCCGGTGCGCGAACCGGTTGCGGCTTTTTCCGGACCGAAACGCGGCCGGACAGAACCGCCGGACATGACGTAGCCGTGAAGATCGTTCGTGAAGGCCGCGAGGTCCTCCATGATCGACTTGTTGCGGCGGATCAGCCAGTTGTAGGCGAGCACCGCCGGAACCGCGACGACCAGGCCGAGAGCGGTCATGATCAGCGCTTCGCCGACCGGGCCGGCGACCGTGTCGATCGAGGCCTGACCCGACGCGCCGATCTTGATGAGCGCGCGGTAGATGCCGATGACGGTGCCGAACAGGCCGATGAACGGAGCGGTCGAACCGACCGTCGCGAGGAAGGCGAGGCCTTCGCCGAGACGGGCGCCGATCGCGCCCTGGCTGCGTGCCAGACTGTTCGCCATCCAGTCATGCTGGTCGATCGGATCGGTCAGCTTGCCGTGCTGCTCCTGCGCAAGAAGCGTGTCGTCGACGATCGAGCGGTAGGCACTCTTCTCGTCCAGCTTGCCGGCAGCTTCGCGCAGGTTCGTCGAGTTCCAGAAGCTGGCCCGAACCTTCCGGCCCTGAGCGATGATCTTCTGCTGCTGCATCAGCTTGGTGAACAGGATGTAGAAGGAGAAGATCGACATCCCGACCAGGATGACGAACACCGACCAGGCGATGATTCCGCCCTGCTGGAGAGCGGGCAACAGGCCGTAGGGATTTTCTCCGGCCGGAGCGGCAGCCGCTGCTGCTGTGAGTTGGAGAATTGCCATATTCGTCTACTTTCCTCTGCAAAATACGAATTAAACGAGTCTCAGGCTATTCAAGCCGCCAGGTGATGCTGCCAGTAGCCGTGTCCGTTGTTGGTTCCCCATTGCTGAGCTTGGCAGGCGTGTACCGAGCCCTGCTCCTGAGAATTCGGCATGCGGCATTGTCCAACGAAGTCGAGCCGCTCGACCGAGTGACGGTGCAATTGGTGACTCGCCCGTCGGTGCCGATCGACAGCCGGACGCCGGTCGTTCCAGTTTCCTCCCTGCGAGCCGCATCCTGGGGATAATCGCTAGCGCTGAAATAGGACTGCAAGTTGCCCTTTGCGCCCTGCGCTCTCGTCACCTTTGCCGGCGGTGCGGGCGGTGGCGGCGGAGCCGGCGGAGCACGCGGCGTGATTATCGGCGGCGGAGCCTCGCGGACGGTTTCAATCACCGGCGCCACCTGCGTCGTGCGGACGATCGGCGGCGGACTGACCACAGGCGGCGGCTGCTGCGCGACCTTCTCGGGCGGCGGCGGCGGCTCTTCCTCGGGTGGCGGCGGCTCTTCCTCGACGTCGAAGGTCTTCAGATCCTCGGCCGCCTGCTTGATGACGTTGTAAGCAAGTCCCGTAACGATCGCGTAACCCAGAAGAAACTGGATCACGACGACGATTATGATCGCCATCGTCCGGTTGCCACTCAGTTCTTTACGTTGGGCGTAAGACATTAACCCACACTTCTCCCTCGAGACGCCGTGAACTCCACGGTCGAACCGGGCCTCCCCCAGAGCAGCCCCGTCGCCAGGTATAGGAAACTGCCCATGTACTAAAGTCTCATGGCCAGTAAGGGCGCCTCCTTATTGCCGGTTCAAGTGCGGTGCAAGCGCTTTTGTTCCACATCGCCAACGGCAATTCACGAGTCGGGGCTGTCGCCCTTGAAAGAGGCAAACTCGACGCCCACCCCCCGGGCATTGGCATAGATGTCCGGTTTTGATGTCGTGACTCGGATAGCCCGCACTCCCCGCATTGCCGCCAGCCGCAGGTAGATGGCCTCCGCCAGCGTCTCCTGGAGATTGAATCGGCGTTCGGCGGCGAGCTCGGCCACCTGCCGGCGGACGTGATCATAATCCCACGCCAGCGCCGGGTCGTCGCCGGCCGGCGCGCTTGCATCCTCGAGCCAGACCTCGACGGTGACCAGCAGGCGCTGGGGCACGCCGATCTCGAAGTCGTGGAATCCGATGTCCGCCATGACCTCGAGCGAATCGAGCAGGATCTTGGCGCTTTGCGGCCGCAGGGCATCGGGCACCAGGCCGGCTAGCTTCGGCTTCTCCATCATGGCTCCAGGAATTGGACGTCACGTTCCGGCGGGTTGAACCGCTGTCCGGAATCGATGGTGAGCACCTCGCCGGTAACCGCCGTCGCCGCAACGAGATAATCGATCGCGGCGACGATATCGGCGGTGGTCACCCCGCGACCGAGTGGGTTGCGCTCGTGCATGGCCCGGAAATTTTCCTCGCTTTGACCGGGCGATTTCAGGATCAGTCCGGGCGCGATCGCATTGACCCGGATTCGCTTAGCGGCGAGCGCTCGAGCGGCAAGCTCGGTCACGCCAAGCAGTGCATGCTTGGAGACCGTATAGCTGAGGAAATCGGGATTTAACGCGGCCAGCTTCGAATCGAGCAAATTCACGACCAGCCCGTCGCCGCCCCGGTGACGAGCAGCCAGCGCCTGGATCAGAAGAATTGGCGCGCGGACGTTGGTGTGCATGTGGGCGTCGAACTCGTCGGCGCTGAAGTCGCCCAGCCCGTCCCATGCAAAGCGCGACGCATTGTTGACCAGCAGGCGCACCGGCGGAAGGCCTTCGGCGGCTTCGAAAATCCTGTCCGCGCAGTCGGGCCTGTCTAGCTCGGCAGCGACCGCTTGGGCGCCGGTGGGCACCGCGTCCCCGTTGCGGCGAACGTGGGCGAGGACCGTCCAGCCGCGCTCGGCGAGCGCAGCGGCGACATCCGCGCCAACCCGCTTGCCGGCGCCGGTTACGATCGCGGTTCGCGGCTCCTGCATGCCCGCTAGTTGTCATTGCCAGCGAAGCGACGCAATCCACAACCATGCCGATGACCCTGTCCGAGCGCCTTCGCAAAGACCTTGCCGCTCCAGCCGAGCTGTCGCCGATCGCGGGCGACCTCCCCGAGCCTCTGGCCACCGCTTCGACGGCCGCTGCGGTGCTGATCGCCGTCACCGACCGCTCGCAGCCGGGAGTCCTGCTCACCGTCAGGCGCGAGAATTTGCGCACTCATGCCGGCCAGGTCGCATTCCCCGGAGGGCGTATCGACCCCGGCGAGGACGCGGCAACGGCAGCGATCCGCGAGGCCAACGAAGAGCTTGGCCTCGATCCTTCGGTCGTCGAGCCGGTCGCGATGCTGGAGGAATATCGCACCGTAACCGGCTACATCGTCACCCCGCTGGTTGCCGTCATCCCGCCCGATCTCGCGCTCGCGCCGCACGAACCGGAAGTCGCGGACTGGTTCGAAGCGCCGCTCGCCCGACTCCTCGATCCGATTCACCAGCGGCTGGAGACGGCTGTTTTCGCGGGCCGCGAGCGCCGCTACTGGGTGATCGAATGGAACGAGCGGCGAATCTGGGGAGCGACTGCGGCAATGCTGGTTAACCTGTCGCGGCGGCTGCAGTGGACGTGAAGCTCGACGCCGGGCGATGGCGGCGGCGGCGGGGCATGGCCAAGCTTCTCGACGCGCTCGGCGCCGACGAGGGGCTCACCCGCTACGTCGGGGGAGCCGTTCGCGACGACCTTCTCGGCCTTCCGGTCAGCGACGTCGATCTCGCCACCCAGCTTCGCCCGGATCAGGTAGTCGAGCGTCTTCAGGCGGCCGGGATCAAGGCGGTGCCGACCGGCTTCGACCATGGCACCGTCACCGCAGTCAGCGACGGCCACCCGTACGAGGTGACGACGCTGCGCCGAGACGTCGAAACCTTCGGCCGCCACGCCACGGTCGCGTTCACCGACGATTGGAAAGAGGATGCCGCAAGGCGCGATTTCACGATCAACGCGCTGATGGCGGACGCCGCCACTGGCGAGGTGTTCGACTATTTCCACGGGCTGGACGATCTTGAGGAACGGCACGTGAGGTTCATCGGCGACGCGTTCGAGCGAATCGCCGAGGATCATTTGCGGATCCTGCGTTTTTTCCGCTTTCACGCCCGCTTCGGCCGCGGCGAGCCCGACGAGGTGGCGCTTGCCGCATGCACGGCGCGAGCGAACGACCTGATGGCCCTGTCCCGCGAGCGCATCGCCGACGAGCTGCTTAAGCTCCTGTCGGTGGAAAATCCGCTGGCGACAGTGAGGGTGATGCTTCAGCGGAACATCCTGAAGCCCGTCATCCCGGAAATCGAGGCTGACGCGTCGCGATCGTTGCAGGCGCTGATCGAGGCAGAAGCGTCCGCCGATATCGAACCGGATCCGCTCCGACGACTGACCGCGCTGCTTCCGCGCGATCCCAAGATCGGGGGCGCCGTCGCTGTCCGACTCAAACTGTCGAACCGCGCCAGGAAGCGCATTGCTTGCGCCGCCGATCCGGAAATTTCGGAGCCTCGGGCAAGCGCATATCGAGAAGGGAGCGAATGTGCGGTCGACCGGCTCCTCCTCGCCGGCCGGCCAAGCGATGCGAAAGCAGCCGCCGCCTGGACACCGCCGCGCCTGCCGATCAGCGGCGGCGCCCTTATTGCGCGCGGCCTGGTCGAAGGACCGATCGTCTCGCGCACATTGAGGCAGATAGAGGATCGCTGGATCGAGCGCGGATTCCCCACCGGTGCCGAGTTTGAAGCGATTGTCGAGGAGGCACTCGCGCCCAACTTGCGTTAACCCGCTCTAAATTCGCTCCGGCTATTTCCACGCGGTTAATCGCGCGATCACCATCTTCGGGCCGGTCGCCGCAGTGGAGGCGAAGAGTGGGGCTGCGCCTTGCCAATATTGCTGCCGCAGCAGCCGCTTCAGCGGCCGCCCTCGTTGCGCCCGCGAACGCGGCCACGGTCGAGGCCAAGGTGAAGGCCACCGTCGTCAAGCCGCTAGTGATCAGGTCGATACAGGATCTCGATTTTGGAACCGTCGTGCTCGGCCCCGGCACATGGTCCGGAGCGACGATAAACCTGTCGCGGACAGGCGTCCTGAGCTGCCCCGTAAGCGTCACCTGCTCGGGCGCTACGCAGGCCGCGACCTACAATATTGCCGGGTCGAACCACCAGACCGTGGTCATCAGCGCGCCCGACATCGTGCTGGTGAACCAGCGCGACCCCCGCTCGACGCTGACGCTGGTCGTTGACAGTCCGGCAACGGTCACCCTCACCAACTCGGGCGTTCAGGGCCTGGACTTTTCGATCGGCGGCTCGATCAGCGTTGATTCAACGACCTCGGACGGGGATTATGCCGGCACCTTCGACGTCACGGCCGACTACCAATAGGATGCGCTAGCGGGGTTGGCTCCCGCGAGACTGCAAGAAGTCGAATGCCGCGTCTGCCTCGAGCGGCCGGGCGAAGTAGAAGCCCTGGCCGTGGTCGCAGCCGAGGGTAGCAAGAGTGGTCGCGAGCTCGACCGTCTCGATTCCTTCCGCCGTCGTCGACATCCGCAAGGCGTCGGCAAGCTTGAGGACCGCTCGAACGATCGCGACCGCGTCCGGGTCGACCATCATCCCCGAGACGAAGCTTTTGTCGATTTTGAGAACGTCGATCGGAAGCCGCTGCAAATAGGCCAGACTGGAATAGCCGGTCCCGAAGTCGTCCATGGCGACGGTAGTGTCGAGTGCTTTTAGCGCCTCGAACACCCGCATGGCGCGCTCCGGATCCTGGATGATCGAGCTTTCCGTCAATTCGAGGGTGAGGCGGTTGCCGCCTAGTCCCGTAGAGCGAAGCGAACTTTCGACCATGGCCGCGACATCGTCGCGCGCAAGCTGGATGGCCGACAGGTTGACACCGACGTACAGCGGCAGTTGCCGCCCCGCCTTCGCGTCCCATTGCGACAGCGTGTGCAGCGCCTTGTCCATTGCCCAGCGGCCGAGCTGCAGGATCAGGCCCGATTCCTCGGCGACCGGAATGAACTCGCAGGGCGAAACTTCCCCCCGGTCCGGATGAGTCCAGCGCGCTAGCGCCTCGAACCCAGCAACGTCGCCCGAAGCAAGGTTGATCAGTGGCTGGTAGAATAGCTCCAGCTGGTCGCTTTCCAGCGCACGACGGAGCTCGGTCTCGATCGAAAATCTGCGCCGGGCGAGACTCGCCTCTTTCGGCTCGTAGATCTGCGGCTTCCCGGTCTGCTTGGCCTGCTTGACGGCAAATTGCGCGTTTCGGAACAGCTCCTCGGCGTCCTGGCCGTGCTGCATCAACGCCACGCCGACGGCGCATTCTATGCGGATGTCGAGTTCCGAAATATGGAAGGCGGCCGTCATCGCCTCGTGGATTCGGTCAGCCGCGTTGAGCGCATCCGCAACTCCTTGACGAAGCTCGACAAGCACCCCGAATTCGTTGCCGCCGGTGCGGGCAAGGACGTCACCTGTGCCGAGTGCCGACATCAAGCGCCTTGCGAAAGTGATCAGCAGCTCATCCCCGGCAATACTGCCCATGCTCTCATTGATTCTGCTGAAGCGGAGCACATCGATGACAAGAACGGCATGGCGATGGTCGCTGCCGTTCTCGATCCCCTTGCGCTCGATCTCTTCGGAGAAGGCGAGCCGGTTGGGCAGCCCGGTGAGGCTGTCGCGAAGCATCTCGGCTCGAAGGGTGCGCTCCGACTGCACTTCGGCAGTGCGGTCGACGAGGCTCATCAGGCACCGCGGCATCGATCCGGAATGGTTCGGAAGCGGCGCCAGCCGGATTCGGAGAAAGCGGGCCGCGACGCCTTCGCCGTCCTTGATATCCAATTCGCCCGTCGAGAGCGGGTCTGCGAAATATTGCTCGAACAGGTCGGCGACCGGCCCGCTCTTCAGGCATTCCGCGTCGTCCCAGTCGATCGCGCTGCAGGTGGACCGGTTCACGGCTTCGACGAAGCGGCTGTTGTGGGAGAGAATTTTCAGCGCGCCGTCTGAACTTTGGCCAACGACCGCGGCTGCGATCGGAAGCGCACTGAGAAGCGCCGTGTCGCCACCGGCCGCATGCGCGGGCGTACCGCCGGGCGCGTAGCTCGGGCGCGCTCGGGCCGGCATTCCCGTTCGCTGTTCTGCAGCCTGCATGGTCGCCCGTATGAACGAGGCAGGTTAATCGAAAGTATCCGTTGTGACGCGAGCGGAAGGTACCGTCTGTGGCAAACCGGCAACGCGGCCTCGACTAACGGGTCAGGAGAAACGGTTGCTTCGTGGAAATCCGACCGGCGGCATTCGGCCGGCTGCGCCTCGTGCCGCACGCCAGGGCGTAAGGTCGGTTTCAGTGCGCGTTCGACCGCTATCCCCGCCAAGGCTCCAGCTCAAGCCGTCGGCCAGGCGGAATGCAAGTGCGTCGGACAGTCCGCCGTCGCGATAGCGCTGGAGCATCACGCCCTGCCCTCTCCCAAGCTCGGGAAGGTCCGACAGTGCAAAGACGAGAAGCTTGCGGTTCTCGCCGACGATCGCAACCGCGTCGGCGCCGTCCGGCACAGGCCGGACCACCGCCACCTTGGCACCGGAACGCAAGTTCACTAGTTGCTTTCCCTTGCGCGTTTCGGCGAGCGTGGAGTCGCCAGCCGTGATGAAACCTCGCCCGTCGGAGGAAGCGACGAGCAGCTTCATCCCTGGCGATATGGCGAGCAGGTTGACCACCTCGACCTCCGGCTCGAGATCGATCTGAAGCCTCACCGGCTCGCCAAAGCCGCGCCCGCCCGGAAGCTTGTCTCCGGACAGCGTGTAGACCCGGCCATTGTCGGCAAAGAGCGCCATCCTGTCGGTGGTCTGAGCGTGGAAGTGGATGTACGGCCCGTCGCCTTCGCGCCACTTGATCTGGTCCATCTCGTCCAGCGCGAGGTGCCCTTTCATTGCCCGGATCCAGCCGCGCTGCGAC
>DATAKH010000104.1:0-18421 GCA_036261735.1 Sphingomicrobium sp. | reverse complement strand
TCGATGATGCGTTGAACGCGTGCATCCGGCAGGGGTGCGTCGGCCGCCGGCGCCAGGGCTTCGATCACGGACCGGCCGACAGCAAGAAGTTCCTCATTGCCGACCCTCTGCTCGAAGGTGCGGCGGAGCGGCGCCAGCAGGTCGACCAGGTGCGGATTGTCCAGCTCCACCAATTCGCGTTTGCCGAACAATGCTTGCGAGAGGCTCCGGCCCTGGCGGCTCTCCGGCTCGACGAAGATGAACGCGAAGAAGCCGCAGCCGTCGATCCGGTGAAGCGCGTCTGCGGCGACCGCCAGTGCAGGTGAACTGAGGCTCTCCGAGCTTGTGCTCAGCGACAGCTGCCCGTCCAGGGCGACGGTAATTTGTATGGCGTGGTGCGAGTGATAGTCGGCGGCGCCGAAGCCGTGAGGCGCATCGAGCACCCACACGCTGACGCCCCGGCCTATGGCCATTTTGGCTACACCTGTCGCCATGCGCCGAAGCTACACGAAAGGAAGCCGGGGTTGCACTGGTGTTAAAAAGCTCGGGCTTGGCTGGCTGCGACCTCGCTTCGCTCGGATTTTCGGCTTCGCCAGTGCCCCGGACTGGGCTGCGGTAGCGATCTCGCTACGCTCGGATTCTCGTGCTCGGATGCGCCCCGCGCATCCTGTGCGCGAGAATGGTGCCCAGGGACGGAATCGAACCGCCGACACCGTGATTTTCAGTCACGTGCTCTACCAACTGAGCTACCTGGGCATTCACCTCGGGCCGGGCGGCCCGTCGAGCGACGCGCTCCCTACCCCTCGCTATCTTCACTGTCCACCCCGCCAGGCTCCGCCGGCGGGCCGGCGATTCGATAGCCTTCGCCGAGCCACTTCAGCAGGTCGCGGTCCTTGCAGCCGCGTGAGCAAAATGGCGCATGCTCCGGTTGCGGCGGCTTGCCGCACAGCGGGCAGGGCTTCGAGTCAGGACTTCTCGGCATAGGCGCCATGGATGGGGAGCGACGGGTCCGAACGCAAGGTGACTGAGCCGCCGACCTGGCTGGCGAGGGCTTCGAGCCACGAGGGCTTGCTGTCCAGCAGCGCGGCGACCGAGGGATGAGCGGCGATCCGAAGGGCTCCGCTTCCCTCGACAGCCGCTCGCCGAAGTACGGCGCGCGCCTCGAACTCCGAACGGTTTTCGGCCAGCTCGACCAGCGACGCGCGATTGCGCGGGCGGATGACCTGCAGGAAGCCGAAGCCGTTGACGGCGGTGCGCTCGAACGGCTGCGGAAGGATGAAGTCGATGGCCTCGGCAGCCGCCTGGCGCGCCGCCTTTCCGGTCACGGTCGGAAGGTCGATTCCGATCGAGCCGCCGATGTCGAGGCGCCGGACGGCGCTGGCGGCGGCACCTGCACCGGCCGCCGCAAGCTCTGCAAGGGGCAAGCTGCCATCGACGTCGATCAGGGTCATCGCCGGGGTCGCGAAGATTCCAAGGCTCCCGCCGGCGAAGAGGACATTGCCGCTTCGCGCGTCTTCGATGAGGTGGTCCCAGCCGGCTTCCGCCAGTTCATCCCGCGGCGAGGGAAAGGTTACCGTGCGAACGGGGTGGTCGCCCGAGCGCAGCCGCTCGGCAAGGGAGCGGGGCCGCCGCCGCTCGTCGCGGGTAGCCTTGGCCAATGGGCGCTTCCACGGCTCCGGCCCCGGGATCGCCGGGCGCGTGACCTCGATGTTGACGACGGAGCCCTGGCTGATTTCGCGAGGGACATGGCGGAGCAGGAACTCGGTCCCGCTGTCCTCGTCGCGGGCGATGCCGTTGCGGCCGCTGCTTCCGTTGTCGACCAGCCGCGCCTCCAGGATCGTGCCGGCCGGGACCGTGCCGTCAAGCTCAATCCGCGCCTCGACGATCCGGCCGCCGTCGACGAGCGCCGCGCGGGTCTCGCCAATTCCCTTTTCGACGACCCACTCAGGCAATGGCGTACCCGGCGGCCTTGAGCAGGTTGCGGGTCTCGGCGAGCGGGAGACCGACCACATTGGAATAGCTGCCGGCGATGTGACGAACGTAGACCTCGCCATAGCCCTGAAGCGCATAGCCGCCGGCCTTCCCGCGCCACTCGCCGTGGCCGGCGTAATGGTCGATCTCGTCCTGGGAGAGCGGCTTCATCGCGATAACCGTTTCGACGAGGCGAGTGCGAAGCGGCTCGCCGGGGGCAGCCAGCGCGACCCCCGTCATCACCCGATGGCGACGGCCCGACAGCAGCTTCATGCAGGCGCGAAGGGTTGCTTCGTCCTCCACCTTCGGCAGGATTCGGCGGCCGACGGCGACGACGGTATCGGCGGCGAGAACGAGCGCATCGGGCTTGCTCGCGGAAACCGCCTCGGCCTTTTCCCTGGCGAGGCGGAGCGCGTGGTCCCGCGGCAGCTCGCCCTTGGGGACGCTCTCGTCGATTTCAGCGGGGATGACCGCGTCGGGCACCACGCCTATTCGGGCCAAGAGGTCCAGGCGGCGCGGGCTGGCCGAGGCGAGAACCAGCATCAAGCCGAACCTAGGCGCGCGGCGCTGGGCCCCCGCGTCCGGGCATGAAGCGGTAGGTAATCCGGCCCTTGGTCAGGTCGTACGGGGTCATTTCGACGAGCACTTCGTCGCCCGTCAGGACGCGGATTCGGTTCTTGCGCATCTTGCCGGCGGTATGGCCGAGGATCTCGTGGCCGTTCTCGAGTTTCACGCGGAACATCGCGTTGGGCAATAGCTCGACGACTTGCCCACGCATCTCGAGAAGTTCTTCTTTGGCCAAACTGTGTCCTCTTCCTCTGTGTGAAAGTCGCGGTGCCTTAGCGGCACGGCTTCGGAAAGTGAAGCGACGAGCCCCAGATCGTCATTGGCCCCGCCGGGGTGACGGAAGCTGTCGAAAAGTGCCCCGCGACGGCCGAGGCCGCGCGGGGCAGGATTGGAGCCGGGCCAGGCCGGCATCTCGTCAGGCGGGATTGTGCCGCGCCAGGAAGGCCTCCATTGCCTTGAGGAATTCGAGCCGATCGGCTTCCCGTGAGAAGAAATGGTCCGCTTCCGGCTGCTCGATGTAGGTAACGTCGCGCTGAGCCCTCGTGAGAGCCTTGGCGAGGTCGCGGCTGTGCGAGACGTCCACCCGCCGATCCTTGCGGCCATGAACCAGCAGCAACGGTATCTTGCTTGCCTGCGGCGTGTTGATCGGAGAAACCGAGCTGAGGTCGGGCGCCTGGCGCTTGATCCACGCCTTGGACTTGGCTCCGAACAGCTGGCCGTAGCTCGAGCGCGACAATCGCTTGAGATCGCTGACGCCCGCGTAGCTGATCGCGCAACGGTAATGATCGGCGTCGCGCTGAGTGGCCCGCATCGCGGCATACCCGCCATAGGAGGCGCCGACGATGCAGACTCGCTTGGGATCGATCGTGCCCTGCTTGGCGAGGTGGGAAATTGCATCGACGAGGTCGTCCTGCATTTTCAGCCCCCATTCGCCCTCACCCTTGGCGGTGAATCCGGTGCCGTAGCCCGAAGAGCCCCGATAGTTGGGCTGGACGACCGCATATCCCCTGTCCGCAAGGAACTGGGTCCACCAGTCCCACGAGAGACTGTCGCGAGCGAAGGGCCCGCCATGCGGCATGACGATCAGCGGCAGGTTCGTCTTCGGACCGGACTTCGGAAGCGTCAGCACCGCGTCGATCGAAAGTCCGTCGCGGGCCTTGTAGCGGATCATGCTGACCGGGTTCAGCGTCTCCATTTTGATCGCCGAATTCACATAGGCCATGCGCGTGAGTTTCTTGGTGGGCCGGTCGTAGAGAAAATAAGCCCCTGGCGTTTCCGGCGACGAGAAGAGCACGATTGCGCGATCCTGGTTTCGGCTCGTGGAAATGATGGAGGCGTTGACCCCCTGCGCGAGGGCGTTGATCTCTGCCTGAAGCGCCTTCATCGACGGGTCTGTCCAGCGGATCGTCGACCGTTCCTCGTCGAGGTACACGCCAAGCAGCTTCGTTCGCGCATCGTCGACCTGGTATCCGCCGAGGTCATATCCGTTGCTCTTCTCGACAGCCTTGCCGAGCGCCATCCGTTTGAGATCATATTCATACAGCACCGAAAAGCCGTATTGATCGTCGGCAATCGTGAAAGCACGGCCGTCGGCCAGGATCACGGACGGGTAAGGAGCGGGCTGCCCCGACGAATCCTTGCCGGGAAATTCATGGAACCTCCCGCCCTCGGGACCGCGATAGAGGATCTTCTCCTGCTCGCCCGACGTGGTGACGCGGACCCCCATCCGGACCATTCCGGAGCCGTCGGCGATCCAGTCGTAGACTCCCTGGCGCGCCGGGACCGCCACGCTGTACTTGCCCGTCGAAACGTCGACTTCGTAGACCTCCGGCCAGAATTTCGCCTCGTCCACGAGAACGGAGCGCTGGGCGGACAGCAAGATCCGCGGGCTGCCGTCGTGAGCGGTCCAAATAAGCTCGTCGGCGTTCTGCGCGAGATCGTGGACCTGGCGGAGCAGGGGAATGACGGTCTTGCCATCCGCGCTTACCCCGAGGGCGCGAGTGACATAGCCTTCATCGATCGCGTGGATCTGGAGCCTGTCGCCAACCCCGACGACAAGCCAGTCGTCGTTGACCCATTTCCACCAGTTGATGTCCCCTTCGGGAGACGGGACCAGCGACGGCTTCGCCCCGTTCAGCGACAGGATCATCAAATAGGTGTCGCCCTTGATGGCAACCTTTGTCGCGACCCGCTGTCCATTTGGCGAAAGCTTGGCGCCGGACATTCCCGGCAATGTCGCGAAATCTTCGGCGCTGTGCGCCGCGTGGGTGCTCTGGGCCGTCGCAGACGCAACTGGCGCAGGCGCAATGACAATCGCTGCGAGTGCAGCGGCAACGGCTAAACGCATGTACCCCCCATTTCTTCGGCGGACGCAGCTTAACCGGTTAATCGATAAAGAAAAACCCCCGCCGCGGCCGAGGCCGGGCGGGGGCTTTTGTCGTACCGTGAAAAGTCGCTTCAGACCGTGTGCCCGGCAAGCGCCGCCAACAGGAGAAGGGCGACGATGTTGGTGATCTTGATCATCGGATTCACGGCCGGGCCGGCGGTGTCCTTGTAGGGGTCGCCGACGGTGTCGCCGGTCACCGCGGCCATGTGGGCCGGCGAGCCCTTGCCGCCGTAATTGCCATCCTCGATATATTTCTTGGCGTTGTCCCAGGCGCCGCCGCCGCTGGTCATCGAGATGGCGACGAACAGGCCGGAGACGATCACCCCGATCAGCAGTGCGCCCAGGGCGGCGAAGGCCTGCTCGGGACCCGCGACGAAGCGGACGAGGAAGAAGATCACGATCGGAGCGAACACGGGCAGCAGCGACGGGAGGATCATTTCCTTGATCGCCGCCTTGGTGACGAGGTCCACCGTGCGGGCATAATTCGGACGCGACGACCCATCCATGATTCCCGGGTTGTCACGGAACTGGGCGCGTACTTCCTCGACGACGGCGCCACCGGCGCGGCCGACCGCCATCATGCCCATGGCCCCGAACAGATAGGGAAGCAGCGCTCCGATCAGCAGCCCGACAATCACGTACGGGTTGGCCAGGCCGAAATCGATATCGGCATAAGCGACCCCGAGGTCGCCGGCGAAGCGGCGAAGGTCGGTCGTGTAGGCCGCGAACAGCACCAGCGCGCCGAGGCCCGCCGAAGCGATCGCATAGCCCTTGGTCACCGCCTTGGTCGTGTTGCCGACCGCGTCGAGCGCGTCGGTGCGCTGGCGGACTTCGTCCTCTAGTCCCGACATTTCGGCGATTCCGCCGGCATTGTCGGTGACCGGACCGTAGGCGTCGAGGGCGACGACCATTCCGGCAAGCGCCAACAGCGAGGTCGCAGCGAAGCCGATTCCGATCAGCCCGGCGAGGCTGTAGGCGACGATGATTCCGACGCAGATGACGATGGCGGGAAGAGCGGTGGCCTCCATGCTGACGGCGAGGCCCTGGATGATGTTGGTCGCGTGACCGGTTTGAGAGGCCCTGGCGACCGACTGCACCGGGCGGTGGTTGGTGCCGGTATAATATTCGGTGATCCAGACGATCAGCCCGGTGACCGCGAGGCCTACCAGCATCGACCAGAACAGGTCCCAACCGGTGAAATCGGTGACCCCGCCGGCGGCGTCAGTGACACTCCCGGCCGACGCATTGAGATCGCCCAGGGCGAGGGTGGTCACAGCCCAAAGCGCCGGGATCGACAGCAGCGCGGTGACGATGAAGCCCTTGTACAGGGCGCCCATGATCGAGCCCCGGCCAAGGCGAACGAAATAGGTGCCGATGATCGAGGTGATGATGCAGGCGCCGCCGATCAGCAGTGGCAGGCTCATCAGGCCTATCAGCCCGGGCCCGCCGGTGACGAGCAGCGCGATGAGCACCATCGTCGCGCCGACGGTGACGACATAAGTCTCGAACAGGTCGGCGGCCATGCCCGCGCAGTCGCCGACATTGTCGCCGACGTTGTCGGCGATCACCGCCGGGTTGCGGGGATCGTCCTCGGGAATCCCGGCCTCGATCTTGCCGACCAGGTCGGCGCCGACGTCGGCGGCCTTGGTGAAGATACCGCCGCCAAGACGGGCGAAGATGGAGATCAGCGAGGCTCCGAACGCAAGAGCGACGAGCGCGTCGATGACTTCGCGGCTGTTGGGCTCGAGGCCCTGCATGTCGGTCAGCACGTAGAAGAAGATGGAGATCGCCAAAAGTGCGAGACCGGCTACGAGCATGCCGGTAATTGCGCCCGCGCGGAACGCGACGGTGAGCCCGCTCTGGAGGCTGGTTCGGGCGGCTTCCGCGGTTCGGACGTTGGCGCGAACGGAAACGTTCATCCCGACATAGCCGGCAGCGCCGGAAAGGATGGCGCCGAGCGCGAAGCCAAGAGCCTGGACGTGCCCGAGGAAAAAGAAGATCAGGACAGCGACGACAACTCCGACGATCGCGATCGTGACATACTGTCGACCGAGGTAGGCCTTGGCGCCTTCCTGGATCGCGTCGGAAACTTCGACCATCCGCTTGTTGCCGGTCGCTGCTCCGAGGACCTGGCTGGTGGTGAAGATGCCGTAGAGCAAGGCGATCACGCCACAGGCGATCGCGATCAAAGTGAGGTTCATTTCCATCCCCGTTTGGCGGCAAAGAGTGACGGCCGGCGTGCGGGTGCTGCCGGCAGGTTGCGCGCTCCTTTATGGCCGAGTCGCGCGGCTGGCAACTGCTTGGATTGGTTCAGCGAACGAGTAGCAGAGCGGCGGCCATGCCGAAGGCGAGGCCGCTAACGCCGACCGTCCACTGACGCAGCCGAAGTCCGATGCTCATAGCCCAGCCTTTCCGGCAGGGGCACGTCGCCGTCGCGGTCGTAGAGCTTCAATCCGCTGCCGGCGACGAGCCGCCCGATGCAGGTCAGCGTGGGCGCTTGCGGTAAAGAAAGGCTTACCGGCTCCATGTCGGCGGGAAGCGCGGTCAGGAGAGCATAGTCATCTCCTCCGGTCGCGGCGAACAGGCGAGACTCACGTAGCGGCCCTCGTTCGGCCACGAACGCGCTCGAAAGGGGCAGCGAATCGAGATCGACTTCGGCTCCGCACCCGCTTGCTCCACAGACTCGCTCGAGATCGACCAGCAGCCCGTCCGAAATGTCCATCATCGCAGTCGCGTGCGGAGCCAGCGCCTGGCCCATCTCGAGCAGCGGTATGGGGCGGCGGAAGATGTCCACCAGCGGGCCGGTTGCGGCCGGGTCTCCATCGAGCTGCTGCAGGCCGGCAGCGGAATCGCCGAGCGTGCCGGCGATCCAGATTCGATCGCCGGGCCTGCCGTCGGAACGGCTTGGAGTCCTGTCTCCGGCGCGGCCGATCGCGGTCAGCCCGTAAACTCGCGGCGCATCCGGCGGCAGCGCGATCGTGTCGCCTCCGATCAGCGGCAGAGCATAGGTCTCGCAGGCCGCTTCGATCCCGTCGATTACGCCGCTGTCCCACTCTTCCTCGGAAAGTGTCAGCGAAAGCAATGCGCCGACCGGCTCGGCGCCCTTTGCCGCGAGATCGGAGAGGTTCACGGCGACCAGTTTCCAGCCCACGCTTGCGGGCGGATCGGTACCGAGGAAATGCACGCCCTCGGCAACGCTGTCGTGGGTGATCACGAGATCGTCCAGAACCGCCACGTCGTCCTGCAGCTTGCGGGCGGCGGGATGGGTCGCGATCCGGCGCAGGCGGTCGATCACTTCCTTTTCGTCCATTGCTTCCCTGATGGGGAAGGGCGAAGCCGCGCGCAACCTTCGCGGGGGCAGGCGTGTTGCCGCCAAATGCCCCCTTCGTCGGACTTCGGCCTCTGGATCGCCTTCGCCGCCGCGGCCACTGCAATCCTGATTTTCGACTTCTTCGTGCTGGCGCGGCGGCCGGGACGGCTGAGTGGCGCTCGCGCGCTCGTCATGGTCGCAATTTACGCCTGTATCGCGCTGGCGTTCGGCGGCCTCCTGTTCCTCGCGCGCGGGCGCGATTCCGGAATGGAATATCTCACCGGTTACCTGCTCGAGCTGAGTCTTAGCTTCGACAACATCTTCATCTGGATCCTCGTCCTGAAAAATCTCAGCGTCCCGGACGATGACCAGGAAACGGTGCTGTTCTGGGGGATTCTGGGCGCCCTCGTGTTCCGGGCAATTTTCATTTTCGGCGGCGCTGCACTGCTGAACCTGTTCGACTGGATGCTCTACGTTTTCGGTGCCGCGGTCATCGTCAGCGGAATCCGCTTGCTTCGCAGCGGGACGCCGCAGGACGTCGAAAACAGCCGAATCATGCGCTTCGCCAAGGCGCACCTGCCGGTCACGGAAGACTATCGGGGCCGCAAGTTCGTAATTCGCAAGGGATCGGTGCGATGTGCGACCCCATTGCTTCTCGCGCTCGTCGTAATCGAGTTGAGCGATATCTTCTTTGCGATGGACAGCCTGCCCGCGATCTTCGGTGTCACTCGCGACACGCTCGTCATCTACAGCTCCAACATGTTCGCGGTGATCGGCTTGCGGGCGCTCTATTTCGCGGTCGCCGGACTGATGGAGCGGCTCCGGTACCTGCACCTCGGCCTTGCCGTGCTGTTGGTGATGATCGGGGCCAAGATGATTGCCGGCGACTTAGTTGAAATCCAGATCTGGGTGACGCTCGCCGCAACCCTGGCGATCGTGACCGCCACGGTTGGCTTGTCGCTCGCCTGGAGCAGGCCGAGGCGGGCCGGCGTCTAGCGGAGCGCAGCATCCGGCCGTTGTCCGGTTTCAGGTCACTCGCCATTTAGCGGGTGTTGCTTAACTAAAGTTAACCACGTACGAACGTTTCGCGGCCGACTCGACCGCAAGGTGGGGGCCTTGGGGGGTAAACATGCGTTACATCGACTTCGCGCTGGATGGCGCCGCCATCGACATCCAAGTCCATATGGAAGAGCAGCCCGACGGCACCATCCTGGTGCGGCTTACGTCAGTTGGCGGGCCCATCGATATTCGCGGGCTGTTCTTCGACGTGACGGATCCCGCGCTGCTTTCCTCGCTTCAGGTCAGCGGCATCGACATCACGTCGTTCCAGACCGGCGATGAAAGCGTCATGAACCTAGGCCACGGCGTCAACATGCACGGCGGCGGCCGGCAACCGTTCGATGTCGGCGTTGAGTTCGGAACCGCGGGCCACGGCTTCGGAATGGTCACCTCGACCAACTTTATCCTTTCCTCAACGACAGGACCCCTCACTCTCGACCTCTTGTCTCTCGTCGACTTCGGGGTTCGCCTGCAGGGAAGCGGTGCGCCGCCCAAACTCGTCGAAATCGCTCCGGCCGCTCCCGATGCGATCGCCGACAGTTTCGACGCGACGGAGGACGAGACGATTGTGTTCGATGTCCTCGCCAATGACACCGATGCTGACGGGACCGGAGATTTCCGAATCGTCTCGGTCACCGATCCGGAACATGGCACCGCGACGATTTCGGACGACGGGACTCGGATCATCTACACGCCGGACGCGAATTACAGCGGCGCCGACAGCTTCGGCTACAGCATGATCGACGGGCACGGAGGCGGCGATGACACAGTCGCGGCCATTGCCGTCGCTGCGGTCGCGGACGCGCCGACGCTTACTTTGACAACGGCCGCAGGAGCCGACGTCAATCATATCGCAGTAACGGTCAGCGCCGCGGTGACGGACACCGACGGATCCGAATATATCGACCGCTTCGTCTTTTCGGGGCTTCCTGACGGCGCCTCGGTCGTCGGCGAAGGCGATCTTCTGTACGATCCCTCGAGCACCGGCGGGACCTTGACCCGGACGTTCGTTGTCGAGCTCGCTGCGAATACCGACTTCGATTTCGATTTCACAGTGACCGCGGTGTCGCGCGAGCAGTCGAACGGGTCGGAGGCGACGACAACCGATTCCGTCGGAGTCCTGGTCGACTCGAACTCGAACGACTTCTCGTTGAACTTCACAGCGACCGACCAGAGCATCTGGAACGCCGGCGACGCATTCCAGATCGTCGACGACCGCTTCATCGGCTTCACCTTCGACCCGCCTGAAGCGACCAGCGGTGGCTTCATTTACGGCTATGCCGACCTCTACCTGAAGGCCGGGCTGCAATCGACGCTGACGTTCGACGCCGGCTCGATCGATGCCGAAGCGCCGTGGAACGTCGGAATAGACACCACCTACAACCACACGACCGACGTCATGTTGATCGAGTCGTTCACCGATTTGATGTCGTCTGGCGTCACCTTCTCGACGACCGGCCCGGGTGGAAGCTACGTCCTCGACTTCATTTTCAACTACGCGATCAGTGCCGGGCTCGGGATCGATTTCGAGGTCGATTCCTACGACCTTTTCTCGTTCGGAAGCTCGAACAACTTCACGGTGAATCTCCTTACTGTTGACAGCGAGGATCTCTCGCTGGAGTTCGAGTTCCCGTACGGCCTCTCGATCACCCTTGCGTGGCCGGATGTGGATACGACCAGCCTGGTCTCGACGACCGGGAGCAACTTCACCTCGTCGGGTGAAAGCAACAATTTCTTCGACCTCGGCCTCGACGTCGACGATGCTCTTGCCGATATCTTCTTCGGGGGCGTCAACCCCTTCAGCTTCGGTTTCGACATAACGGTCGCCTGGGGCAGTGCCGACATTCTTGACGTCGATCTCAATGCCGGAATGAATTTCCTTCAGGACTTCGTGATGTCGCTAACGGACCTCGATGCGGTTCTGGAATTCGAGAACGGCTCGACCGTCGATTGGGACTTCAGCGATCTCGTCCTCACCGGCGCGTCGGCATATGATGCGGATTCCGACGGTGTCATCGAGTTCGACCTTACGCTCGACCAGCAGGCAGACCTGACCAACACGACCAGCCTCGGCTTCAACTGGGGTTATAGTGTCGCGTTGCTGCAGGCCAGCGGCGGCTGGGACTTTGGAGTCGATTCCGGAAGCTGGAGCGAAGGACCGCTGTGGAGCACGAGCGGCAGCTTCCCGATCGCGGCGATCGAATTATTTAACAGCAAGTTCGACCTCAATTTCGAGTCCCAGACGATCAGCTTCGTAGGCAATGAGCACCCGCTGGTCTGATTGCGACGCCCAGTCGCAGGGAGCGCGGCCTAGTGCCGCACCTCTTTCGCGATGGCGTCGAGTAGGCCGTTTACGAAGCCGCTCTCGCGCTTGTCGTAGAAGGCATGGGCGACGTCGACATATTCGGAGATGACGGAGCCGACTGGGACATCGGCGCGGGCGATTAGCTCGTAGGTGCCGGCGCGCAGGATCGCGCGCATCGGGCGGTCGAGCCGCTCCAGGGTCCAACCGCTGGCGAGCTTCGCCGAAATCGCCTTGTCGATATCGCTCAGCCGCGCTTCCACTCCGGCGACGATATCGTCGAAGAACTCGCGCTCGGCCTCGTGATACTGCTGGTCCTCGATCGTCGCTCCAAGACGATGGTCGTGGAATTCCTTGAGGAGGCGGGGCACGGGCGTGCCTTCCATCTCTCTCTGGTATAGCGCCTGGACTGCCGATAGCCGGGCGGCAGAGCGCGAACGGGAGCGGGCAGCGGTCTTCATCGCGACGCCTGTAGCGGCGGGCACGCTCCAGTGGAAAGCCTCGAGCTGCATTTTTCGCCAGCGCGATTGCAGCACGCGCCCCGCGGGCGTCGCAAAGGGTCTCGCTCCGTTAGCGAAGAAAGTCGGAAAGAGCGGCGGCCACTTCGTCCGGAGCCTCCCACGGGACGAAGTGGCCTGCGTCAGCAATCCGGTGGACCTTCAGGTCGGTGACGACCTTGTCGAGACCGTCGAGCTGGACCGGTAGCAGCGCCTTGTCCTTGATTCCCCAAATCACGAGCGTCGGGATTTCGACGGTGCTTGAAAGCTTGAGCAGCGCGTCGGGCAGCGGCACCGTCACGCCGGGCGGCGGGACGACGAGCGGTGACGCGCGGTACCAGTTGAGCATGGCAGTGAGTGCGCCCGGCTGCGACCATTCGGCGATATATTGCCGCTTCTCCGGCTCGGGGATCAGCGCCGTGTCGACGTGGCCGGAAAAAGTCTTCTCGAAGAACCACTCGAAGCCCTTTGCCTCGACGAGCTTCTCGAATCCGAGTGTCCGGAAGGCAGCGATGTACTGCGACGCCGATCTTTGCTCCGCGACTTCGACCAGGCTTTTTTGAAAGATCAACGGGTGCGGTGAGTTGACGACCGCCAGCCTCGCCAGCCGCGGGTCCTTGCGAATCGCAGACGCCCAGCCAACGGCGCCGCCCCAGTCGTGGCCAACCAGGGAAAAGCTTTCGAGCCCGAAAAAATCGGCAAGGGCGAACACGTCCTCGACGAGCCTTGCGGGCTTGTAGGAATTCACGTCCTGCGGCCGGTCGGAGCCGGCAAAGCCGCGCTGGTCGGGCATGATCAGCCGGAAGCGGTCGCGAAGCCGCGGCGCGATCTCCCGCCACGTGCGATGCGATTCGGGGAAGCCGTGGAGCAGAATCACCGCCGGTGCGTCAGGCGGCCCGTCGAGGGCGACATTCAGGCTGATCCCGGTCGACAGCGGGACCAGCCTGAATTCGGTCACGGATAGCTTACCGTCATCGGAATCTCGGGAAGCGGGATGAACTCGTCATTGTCGTCGGGGGGAAGCGCGAACTCGCCCGCTTTCCAGGCTCTCTTGGCCTCGTTGATCCGGTCGCGGCTGGACGAGACGAAATTCCACCAGACGTGGCGCTCGCCGTCCATCGGAGCGCCGCCGCAAAGCATCATCCGGGCGCCCTGCTTCGACTTGAGCAACGGTCGGTGACCGGGGGCAAGCAGTACGAGGTGCTGCGGTTCGAGCGGCGTGCCGTCGACCGAAATGTCGCCGTCGAGCAGGTAAAGAGCGCGCTCGTCGGCGTCGCAGTCGATCTCAAGCGACGAACCGGCCGGCATCAGCATCGACGCGTAAATCGTCGGCGAATGGCAGGTGACCGGAGATACTGCTCCCCACGCCTCGCCCATGATCAGGCGCACCTCGACTCCGTCGACGTCGACGACCGGCAGGTCCGCCGCCGGAGTGTGTTCGAACCCCGGCGCGACTTCCTCTTTCGACCTTGGCATCGCTAGCCAGGTCTGGATTCCGGATAGATGCGGTCCCTCGGCGCGCTCGTCGGGCGGGGAGCGTTCGGAATGGGTGATCCCGCGTCCCGCCGTCATCAGGTTGACCGCGCCAGGCTCAATCCGCTGGCGGGTGCCGAGGCTGTCGCGATGGAGGATCGCTCCGGCGAATAGGAAGGTCACCGTCGACAGGTTGATGTGCGGGTGCGGCCGCACATCGATCCCCTGGCCGGCCGACAGGTGCGCCGGACCCATTTGGTCGAAGAAAATGAACGGCCCGACCATAGTCCGCTGCTTGTGCGGAAGAGTCCGGTACACCTTGAACCCGCCGAGGTCGTGGGTGACCGGAGCGAGACTCATTTCGATCGTCGATTCCATGGAAATTACCTAGTCGGGTTCGGGGCGGGGCGGAAGCTTGTGCACAATTTCTAAGTATCTCCAGACACTTATTTTCGTTCATCTGGGCTTCAGGTTTCCGGCCGCTTAGGGCGCGCTCATTGCGGGGGTAAAACGGAGCCGCGACCGCAGCTTCGTACCTTCACTGCAGTTCGAATTCTTGTTCCGGCGAGGCGATTGCCCCGCCGGCGTTGGCGTATCTAAATCCGACGCTGCGGGCGCCCGCCGGCCGCGTCCCAAAAGGGCAAATTCTTCCATGCGCAACCTGCTTTCTACCAGCGGGATGGGTGCAATTGCTGTTGCACTCGCCAGCCCCGCCACTGCCGCCGAAACTGTTATCAGCACGGCAACGACGACTCCGGTCGTAACTTCGACCACCGGCGACCTCAGGATCACGTCGGCGGGCTCGATCAAGCGAACGACCGCGGGAGCGGCCGTCACCATCAACAGCAACGCCAAGGTGAAGAACGAGGGCACGATCACCATCACCGGCGCCAACGGCTCGACCGGCATTCTCGCCAACCCCGGCCTTGCCGGCGACATCACCAATACCGGGACCATCACCCTCGACGAGAATTACACGCCGACCGACGGCGACAACGACGGCGATCTCGACGGACCGTTCGCGCAGGGCAACAACCGCTTCGGCATTCGAGTCCTCGGCGGCGGCACCTACACCGGCAACGTCGTCAACAGCGGCACAATCCTGGTCGAAGGCAACCAATCGGCGGGCATCGCGATCGACAGCGCGCTAACCGGGTCGCTCACCAACACCGGCAAAATCACCGTAACCGGCAATGACGGTGTTGCGATCCGTACCAGCGCCGTCAGCGGCAACGTGACTGTGGGCAATGGCGCGAATGTTTCGGTCCAGGGGCAAAATTCGGTCGGCCTCCTGGTCGGCGGAAACGTCGGCGGTTCGGTCGTCGTCCAGGGAGGCGTCTCGGCGACGGGCTATCGGAACACAAGCGTTCCGGCAGACCCGTCCAAGCTCGACAGCGACGACCTGCTCCAGGGCGGGTCGGCAGTGCTAGTCTCGGGGAACGTCGCTGGTGGCATCCTGCTCGACGCTCGACCTGCCGACAATAGCACGACCGACACCGACGAGGACGACGACGGCGTTCCCGACGCGCAGGAATCGACGGCGTCGGTGACCAGCTTCGGGGCGGCGCCGGCGCTGAAGATCGGGTCGGCGAGCCAGGACGTCTCGGTCGGCGCGGGCTCCTCTGGCTTCGGCCTGGTGATCAAAGGCGCGGTCGGCGGGCACGGAGTCTATAGCGGAGTTGCGGGGACCGGCGTATCCATCGGCGGTGCCGGGCATAGCGTGAACATCGCGGGTGGGATGAACCTCTCGGGCACCGTTCAGGCAAGTGCTACGAAAGCCAATGCGACAGCGATCCACATCGGCGATGGGGCGACTGTTCCAACGATCAACGTGCTCGGCACCGTGACCGCCCAGGGAGGCGGAACGCAAACCACCGCAGCGCAGGCGATCCGAATCGATTCCGGCGCGACCGTGAACACCATTCGCAACAGCGGAACGATCGCTGCCGGCTTGACTGGGACGGACGGCTCGGCTGCGGCGATCGTTGATAGATCGGGCACCGTGTCGCTCATCGAGAACAGCGGCAACCTGGGAGTTGCGAATGCGTCGGAGCTCGGGAGTCGCGGAACGGCCATCGACGTCAGTGCAAACACCTCGGGAGTCGTTGTGCAGCAGGTCGCTGCGGCGGCCGGCAAGCCAGCGCCGCTGATCACCGGTAACATCCTGTTCGGAAGCGGGAACGACAGCCTGCTCGTGTCCGCCGGCACCGTGTCGGGCAATGTCGATTTCGGCGGCGGCTCCGACAGCTTTGGCTTGGGCGGGGTGTTTCGGGGACAGCTGATCAACAGCGCGGGAGTCACCGTGAACGTCGGAAGCGGCGGTTTTCTCGACGTCAGGAACCTTGGCGCGGTGAGCCTTGCCTCGCTGACCACGGGCACTAACGCTCAGCTTGGAGTGACGATCGGCGAATCCGGCCACACCTTGTACACGGTCGCCGGCGAAGCGAATTTCGGGACCGGCACCAACGTCGTCGTTACCCTCCAGAAGGTCGCAACGGCGCCCGGCACCTACACGATCGTCGATGCCGGCACTCTTACCGGCGCTGGGAACCTGACAAGCTCAGTCGTGACTCTCCCCTACCTGTTCACGAGCTCGCTTGCCTCGTCGCCGGCTGACGGCCAGGTTTCGCTGCAGGTGGCGTTCAAGAGTGCAAGCGAGCTCGGCCTAAACACGTCTGAGACCGCGGTCCTGGACGCGGCGCTGGCCGCGGTCGACTCCGACCAATCGGTCGCCGCCGTGTTCCTCTCGCTCGAGGACAGCGCGACGCTCAAGGGCACGCTCCAGCAGCTGATGCCGGAGCATGCGGGCGGCGCATTCGAAACCGTCAGCAAGAGCACGCGGCTAGCCGCCGAGCAGCTCGGCGATCCGCGCCCGCTCGGCACCGAAAGCGGACTGTGGATGCAGCAGTTCGGCTGGAGCTCGAAGAAATCGATCGGCTCGACCGCCGATTTCGACGTAGGCGGATGGGGCGTTAGCGGCGGGTACGACCGGCAGCTCGGGCCGATCGGCAGGGTCGGGGTCACCGCGGCCTATGTGGCCGGCCGCAATTCCGTCGCCGCCAACGACCTGGTCAGCGACCATTACGAGGGGGGCATCTACTGGCGCGGCGGCACCGGCCCCTTGCGTGCCTTTGCTCGCGCGGCCGCGGGCACTGTCAGCTTCGACAGCACCCGCAACTTCGCCGGCGAAGTGGACGGGACAACAGTGACCCGATCGACGGAAGGCAAGTGGAACGGCCGCGTCTATTCGGGCGCCGCCGGGCTTTCCTACACGCTTCGCGCCGGTCGCCTGACTTTCCGGCCGTCGGCGTCGATCGACTACATCAAGCTGACCGAAAAGGGGTACACAGAGAGCGGCGGCGGCGGCGCAATGGACCTGACGGTTCGCGAGCGCTCGAGCAACGAAACGGGCGCCAATGCGCTGCTCGCGGTCGGGTACGAGCTGCTCGGGACCGACGAGAGCGCAACCTGGCTTAGGCTCGAGCTCCAGGGCGGACGACGCGAGATCCTCAGCAGCTCGCTCGGCCGAACCACCGCTTCGTTCGGAGACGGCGAGACGTTCACCCTCACGCCGGAAGAGCGGACGAGCGGCTGGCGCGGCGCGCTTCGGATCCTCGGCGGCGGCTCGTCGGTGTCGCTCGTCGGCGAAGTCGGCGCCGAACAGCTGCAGGGCAGGACGGCCGTGAACGGCCGCCTCGGCCTCAGTTTCACGATGTAACCCAAAGGGGCGGCGCCGTCCGCCGCCCCTTATTCCCCCGGCGCCCGCGCTCGAATTGAAAGCGCGTGAACCCGCTCGCCGACGAGTTCGCCGAGTGCTGCGTGGACCATGCGCTGGCGTTCCACCCGCGACTTGCCCGCGAAGGCCGGGCTCTCGATCAGCAGCGTGAAGTGGCTTTCGCCGGCAGGATTGTAGCCACCGTGGCCGCGGTGCTTTTCGCTGTCGTCGACCAGCTCGACCCTGGTCGGGTCAAGCGATTGAAGCCGGCGCCGCATTTCCGTTGAAACCGGTCCGGTGGCGAGTGCGTCCATGCCTCCTATATAGACAGGTTCAGCGTACGAGGAAGGCGAGTGGCGTCGAGAAACCCCAGGATGCACGGCAAGGTCGAAGGAGCGACGGCGCGCTGCGCAGTGCCCGGCTGCAAGCGCGTCGGCGAATATAAGGCGCCCATCCAGCCGGCCAATTTCGACGGTCCGGGCGCCTACCAGCTGTTGTGCCTCGAGCATGTGCGCCATCACAATTCGAAATATAATTATTTCGAGGGGATGAGCCCCGAGGAGATCAACGAAGCGCAAAGTCCGCTGGCGGGATGGGAACGGCCGAGCCGGCGCCATCGGCCGGCCGGCGAGGACCCGATGCCGGCGTGGAACGATTTTGCCGATCCGCTGGATGCGATCGCCGCCCGATTCCGCCGGGCCGACCGCGGCCCGCCGCAGCGATTCAGCCCCGAGGAGCGGCGTGCCTTGGGCGTGCTCGGGCTTGGCGAGGACACCGACTTGCACTCGGTTCGGCAGAAATATTCGAAGCTCGTCCGGCACTTTCACCCCGACCGCAACGGCGGCGACCGAAGCCAGGAACAGAAGCTCGGGCAGGTGATCGAAGCCTGGCAGCTACTGAAGAAGGCGAGGGCGTTCGCTTAATCGCGGTCGGGCGCGCCGAGCGGGAAAAAGGGACGATAGGGCCGCGCTTCCTCGACGCAGCGCTTGACGGACGGAAGGGACAGCAGTTCGGCACGAAGCGCGCGGAGCCGAGGGCAATCTTCCGGAATCCGTTCGACCCAGTCGGCGTAGAAGAGCGACGGCGCGGCTGCGCAGGTCACGAGGCTGACGTGTGGCGGCAGCTTGTTCTTAGAAAGCCAGCCTTCGAGCCACATGTACGC
>DATAKH010000100.1:0-5638 GCA_036261735.1 Sphingomicrobium sp. | reverse complement strand
GCGGCGCTGATCGCCTCACCGGCCATGTCGACGCCGTCGGTCCGCATATAGGTGATCTGCCCCTGCTCGTAGAGCGCCTGGGCGACCCGCATCGTGTGGCTGGCGGCAAATCCGAGCTTTCGCGCCGCTTCCTGCTGCAGGGTGGAGGTCGTGAACGGCGGCGGCGGGTTTCTCGAGAAAGGCTTGGTCTCGACCGACGAGACGGTGAAGTGGCCGGCCTCGACAGCGGCTTTGGCGCGGTCGGCATCGCCGCGATTGCCGATCGTCAGCCGCTCGATTTTGGCACCGTCGAACTCGACGAGCCGCGCTGTAAAGCCCTGCCCGTCCGCTTCGAAGCTGGCGACGATCGACCAATATTCCTGCGGCCGGAAGAGCTCGATCTCGCGCTCGCGGTCGACGATCAGCCGCAATGCGACTGACTGAACACGGCCCGCCGATTTCGCCCCCGGAAGCTTTCGCCACAGGATCGGCGACAAGGTGAAGCCGACGAGATAGTCCAGCGCCCGCCGCGCCTTGTAGGCGTCGATCAAGTCCTCATCGAGCTCGCGCGGGTGAGCCATCGCCTCGGTGACGGCCGACTTGGTAATGGCGTTGAACGCGACCCTCTGCACCTTTGCCGGGAGCGCCTTGCGCTTGCGTAGCACCTCGGCGAGGTGCCAGCTGATCGCCTCCCCCTCACGGTCGGGGTCGGTCGCCAGGACCAGCGTATCGGCATCCTTGGCCTCGTCGGTGATCGCCTTGAGCTGGCGCATCTTGTCGGGCGAGACCTGCCATTCCATCGCGAAGTCGTTTTCTGTGTCCACCGACCCATCCTTGGCGGGAAGGTCGCGCACGTGCCCGAAGGACGCGAGCACGCGATGGCCAGGCCCCAGATATTTTTCGATTGTTTTCGCCTTGGCGGGCGATTCGACGACGACCAGTTTCAAGCGGATTCTTTCCTATACGTACGTACGCGCGATGGTGAGGCGGAGAGATTCCCGGCGTCAATAGCCTCGACATCGGCGGCCGCATCAGGGATTTAGCTCGTGCCGAATCCGTTTTAGCGCGTTGGGTGGGTATGACGGACCCGAGTTACGACGAGTGCCTTGTCGAGGCGGAATTGCGTGCGCGTGCGGCTTATTCGGAGCCGCACCGATGTTATCATGACGAGCGGCATCTTGATTCCTGCCTTGCCGAGCTGGACTCGGTTCACGATCTCGCCGAACGCGATTGCCGGCTGCTGAGATGGGCAATCCTTTGGCATGACGCGGTGTATGAGCCCGGGCAGCGCGACAATGAGCAGAAGAGCGCTGAGCTTGCGCGCTTCGAGCTGACCCGCTGCGGAGTGCCCGAACAGGATGTCGCGGAAGTGGAGCGCCTGATCCGACTCACCGAATTTCATAGGAGCGACCCCGGCGATGAGCTCGGTCGGCTGATCGTATCGATCGACCTGGCGATCCTCGGCTCCGACCCCGACCGCTACCGCCAATATGCCGCCGACGTCCGCACCGAATATGCGCACGTTCGCGATCCGCTATGGCGAACCGGCCGCGCGCTGGTCCTCCAGCGCCTGCTCGATTGCGACCCCCTCTATCCGCACCCGACGTTCCGCAACGGTCTCGAAGCGAGGGCGCGGGAGAATATGAAGAGCGAACTCAGCTCGCTGGGCGAAGGCTGACCTTTCCGCCGGCGTGGCGGTCGAGTCGGCCGGCGAGGTCAAGCTCGAGGAGCGCCATTTGGACGGCGCCGCTGGGAGCGCCGGAGAGGCGAATGATCTCGTCGACGGGCACCGGCGAAGGTCCGAGCAGGGACTCGACCGTCTCGACCGCTTCGCCGTCGAACTGCTCCGGCTGCGGCTCGTAGCGCCTGGTCGGCGCGGCAACCCTGGCTTTTAACGGCTGAACGGCTTCGACGACGTCCGTCGCATCCTGGACGAGAGTCGCGCCGTCGCGGATCAGCTGGTTGCAGCCGCGAGCTCGCGGGTCGAGCGGCGATCCTGGGATTGCCATGACCTCGCGCCCGGCTTCTGCAGCGAGCCGCGCGGTGATCAGCGAACCGGACCTGGGCGCCGCCTCGACGACGATGGTTCCGAGGCTCATCCCTGCGATAATTCGGTTGCGGTAAGGGAAATGCCGAGCGCGCGGTTCCGTCCCCGGCGGCATTTCGGCGACAACCAGCCCGCGTTCGAACATCGCCTCCTGCCGCTTTTCGTTTTCAGGGGGATAGAAGATGTCGATTCCGCCGGCGACGACACCGATCGTGCCACTCTCGAGCGATCCGTCGTGAGCCGCCGAATCGATTCCGCGAGCCAGGCCGGACACGACCGCGAGACCCTCCCGTCCCAGCCCGTGGGCAAGGCTTCGAGCGAACCGGCAGGCGGCCGCGGATGCATTGCGCGCACCAACGATTGCGACGGCAGGTTGGTCGAGAAGGCGAAGATCCCCTTTCACGATGAGAAGCGGCGGCGCGTCGTCGAGCTCGGACAGGAGAGACGGATAGAGTCCCTGCCCGAGAACCAGGTAGCGAGCACCAAGCTTTTCCACCTTCTCGGCCTCGAGCCGCGCGGCCTGCTCGGAGCAGATCGAAGGCGGCTTTCCGCCGCCGCGTCTCGCAAGGTCCGGGATCGCGTCGAGCGCAGCTTGTGCGGAGCCGAACCGGGTCATCAGCTGGCGATAGGTGACCGGCCCGATCGAAGCGGAGCGGATCAACCGGATGCGCGCGAGCAGGTCGTCAGCCACGCCTGCTCGCGATCTTCGGCTCCTTGCCGGCACGGAGCCGAGCGATGTTGTCGTGATGGCGCCACAGCACGAGAAGGGTGAAAAGGAGCAGGCTCGGGAACAGCCGGTCACGATCGAAGGCCGCAGCCGCGATGGGAGCGCTGATGACGGCGAGAATTCCCGCGACCGACGAAATCCGGACCAGCAGGAGGGCCGCGAGCCACGCAGCCGCAAATATCGCGGCGCCGATCGGGAAAAGCGGGATCAACAGCCCGAGATAGGTGGCGACGCCCTTGCCGCCGCGGAACTTTAGCCACAGCGGATAGAGGTGGCCGATGAGCGCCCCTGCCGCCGCCAGGATTTCGCTTCCCGGCCATAGCTGGCGAGCGATCAGCACCGCTGCGGTCGCTTTGAGCGCATCGAGCACCAGCGTCGCCACGGCCAGCGCCTTGCCTCCGGCACGGAGCACGTTGGTCGCGCCGATATTGCCCGAGCCGACGTCCCGGATGTCGCCCTTCCCCGCAAGTCGCGTCAGCAGCAGCCCGAACGGAATGGAGCCCAGCAGATAGCCGGTCAGGAATGCGAATATCTGGTCGGTCGTCACAATGCCCCCTCGTGCCGGCAGAGTTGCAGGCGACTTCGGTGTCAGTCAAATGCGGCAGCGTGAATCCTGACTCGCCACTTCTGTTCTTCGACTCGGGTGTCGGTGGGCTATCCGTGCTCGGGCCAACTCGCGAGATGCTGCCGACCGCTCCCATCGTCTACGCGGCGGACAATGCCGGATTTCCCTACGGCACGAAATCGGAAGAGGAGATCGGCTCGCGGGTCCCTGCCCTGCTCGGCCGGCTGGTCGAGCGCTTTCAGCCGCGGCTCGTCGTGATTGCCTGCAACACCGCCTGCACGATCGCGCTCGACCAGGTCCGCGCCGCGCTCGACGTGCCAGTCGTCGGTACCGTCCCCGCGATCAAGCCTGCCGCCGAGATGACCAGGACCGGAATTATCGGCGTTCTCGGCACCGAGGCGACGATCCGCCAGCCTTATGTCGACGACCTTGCTGCAAAGTTCGCCAGCGACCTAACGGTGCTCCGCTACGGCTCTCCGGAGCTGGTCGCTCTGGCCGAGGCGAAGCTTGCCGGCGATGCCGTGTCCGTCGAGGAGATCCGCCGTGCCGCTGCGCCACTGTTCGAGCATGACGGCGCCGAGGAAATGGACACGGTCGTTCTCGCCTGCACGCACTTCCCGCTCCTTCACGACGAGCTCGACCAAGCCTTCCCGGGCCGAAACTGGGTTCACGGCGGGCCGGGCATCGCGAGGCGCATTCGCTATCTCACCCGAGAGCAGCCCTGGCCCGCGGATTATCCCGGCGGAATCGCCGTCTTCACGGGCGAGGCGCCGCGCTCAATCCTCTTGACTGCGCTCGCCGACTACGGGCTCACCGAGGTTCGATCACTGTAAGTAAGTTTGACCGTCCGACTCGCCTCTAGCGGCGACTGTCTTCCTCGCTCGGCACGATCCAGCGCAACGAAACCGGTCCGGGCTTTGCGCCTGGCGAAGTGACGGTCGCTTCAATTCCGGATTTACGCAGAAGATCTGCAACCCGCTCAGAATGCTCTTGGCCGCCCCCGCTAACTCTGATCGGCAGGCCAACTCGCCGGCCAGCCCAGATCGCGGTGTCGAGTGCTGTTCGATCCACGGTATCTCCGTCGACTTCGATATCGGGCAGTGGCGCCGGTGGCGGCTGCAGCTCGATCGTCCAGCTGCTGTCCGTCCGGGCAACCCGGTCTTCGAGCGTTCGGTAGGCAGTTAGGTCGGCGCCAGCGATGGGAACCGCCCGAACGACTGCCCGCTTCGAGCCTCGGTCAAGGATCACGCTCGTCACTGGAACACCGGCAACGAGAGCAAGCCGCTCGGCCATACGAGAGGCGTTGCGTTGCGCTTGCGAAGGGACGGCGGTGGCTTTCGAGCCCGTCTCCGTGAGAATTTGGTCTACGGAAAGGGCAATCGGCTCGCCGATCAATCGCGCCAGCGGAGCCCGCAATTCGCGCTCGGCGCCATCACGATATTCGGGGGTAAAGACTGTTGCAGACACGTCCACCGGCCGGGCTTGAAAGTCGATGTCCAAGTCCGAGATCCGCGCATCCTTGGGGAATTGCCGTGCAATGGTTTGGCTTGCTTCGCTGCCCGCCACGACTTCGCGCGCGATCTGGCGCAGCGACAGCGCGAGTGGAACGGCAAGGACGAGCAGGACGGTAGTGATGATCGTCACCTGGAGCCGGCTCTGTTGGGGCGACAGCTTGGGCGCGAAGCCGTAGAGTCGCGCAAGCACCGCGGCAGCCGCGGCAATCGTCATCAGGTTGGTGAAGAAAAGAAGGCTCGAACCGCTCAGAATCGGCCAGTTCGCCGTTGCCAGGCCGAAGCCCATCACCGCGAGCGGCGGCATCAGGGCTGTGGCAATGATCACTCCGACGATGGTCCCGTGCCGGCCGCGGATCATCGCGTAGGTTCCGGCAAGCCCCGCCAGCAGCGCGACGACCAGGTCGAACAGAGTTGGCCGCGTTCGCGATGAGATTTCGGCGGTCACCGTCTGCAGGGGCGAGAGAGCAACGATCGCTGCGCAAAAGAGCACGGCCAGCGCGATTCCAACGGCTAGCGCGACCGACGATCGCCGCATCTCCCGAGAATCGAAGGTGGCCAGCGCAAATCCGAGTCCGACGGCCGGGCCCATCAGCGGCGAAATCAGCATCGCACCAATGACGATTGCCGGTGATTAAAGGAGCAGCCCAAGAACCGCGATGCCTGCCGACATCAGGATCATGAAGGAATAATGGCTCGACCAGCCTGCGTTGTCGCAGACCTCGTCCATGACCGCGCGGTGGTCCACGCCGCGAACGACGCAGCGTTCCCACCATGCAGTTGAGGACATCGTCATTGGCCGCGCCCCA
>DATAKH010000094.1:0-5985 GCA_036261735.1 Sphingomicrobium sp. | reverse complement strand
TCTCCTCGTCTTTCGCCACGGCGCGCCCGATGCGCGGGATCAGCTTGCTCGCATAGCGCTCGTAGAGGTCGGCGAAGCCCGGCCATTCGCTGGTCGAGAATTCGAGGCAGAAGAAGCGTCCTCCGTGCCTCAGCACCCGGTGCGCCTCCTTCAGTGCAGCCGGGACGTCTGTGACGTTCCGGATTCCAAAGGCGATCGTATAGGCATCGAAGCTCGAATTCTCCACCAGCGAGTGGCCGGGCTTTGCCGACCTCTACGAGAGGTATGCGAGCAGGCTGATACCGCGAATCGGGCGCGCGGTGGCGAAGGACGAGGAGAGTTATCGCTATCTCGTCGAATCGATCCGCCGCTTTCCCAAGCCCGAGCAGTTCCGGAAGATGATCGCCGAGGCGGGATTTCGGCAATCGCGGGCCGAACCGATCCTGGGCGGGCTGGTCTGCATTCACAGCGGCTGGAAAATCTAGCTTGGCAGGTTCGGCGACCCACCTGTGGCGGCTTCTCAAATGGGGCCGGACGCTCGCTCGGCACGGCGCGCTTCGCGGCATCGAGAGCGATCCGCTGACTCCTCCCGAAGTGCGCCGGGTCGCCCGGATCGCTCGCTTCGGAGCGCGAATTCCCGACAAGCCCGACTATGCTGCCGCGCTTCAGGAGATCGGGCCGCCGGCAATCAAGCTCGGACAGACGCTGTCGACTCGGCCCGACCTGATCGGCGCCGAGGCCGCCGACAATCTGTCGAGGCTGCAGGACGACCTTCCGCCGGCGCCGTTCCCGGCGATCAAGTCAGCGGTCGAGGAGGCATTCGGGGCGCCGCTCGAAACGCTGTTCCGATCATTCGACCCCGAACCGATCGGCGCAGCTTCGATTGCCCAGGTCCATCGCGCGACGACGACTGACGGCCGCGACGTCGCGGTCAAGGTTCTTCGCCCGCACATCGAGGAGGATTTCGCACGCGCGATCGATACCTATGAATGGACTGCCGCGCAGGTCGAGGCTCGCGGCAGCGAAGCGGCGCGGCTGCGTCCGCGCCTTGTCGTCGCCCAGTTCAAGCAATGGACCGCTCGAGAACTCGACCTCCAGCGCGAGGGCGCCTCGGCGTCCGAGCTGAAGGAGAATATGGTCGCCGAGCCCGGATACTACGTCCCGGAGATCGACTGGCGCCGGACAGCGCGCCGGGTCCTCACCCTGGAGTGGATCGAAGGGATCAAGCTCAACGACCGCGACGCGCTCGTTAGGGAAGGACACGACTGCAAGGCGCTCGCAGCGACCCTTGTTCGGGCGTTCCTTCGCCAGGCGATCGTCGACGGCTTTTTTCATGCCGACCTTCATCACGGCAATCTGTTCGCGCTTCCCGACGGGAGAATCGGAGCGATCGACTTCGGGATCATGGGCCGGATCGACCGCCGCGCCCGGGTCTGGCTCGCCGAGATCCTATACGGCCTCATTACCGGCAATTACCGGCGTGTGGCGGAGATCCATTTCGAAGCGCAATATGTGCCCGCCCACCACAATGTCGCCGAGTTCGCAACCGCGTTGCGGGCCGCGGGCGAGCCGATCAGGGGGCTCCCGGTGAAGGACATATCGGTCGGGCGCATGCTCGAGAGCCTGTTCGCAATCACCCGCGACTTCGACATGCCTACCCAGCCCCACCTCCTGCTGCTGCAGAAATCGATCGTCATGAACGAGGGCGTCGCAAGCAAACTCGATCCCGACATCAACATGTGGGAGACTGCGGAGCCATTTCTCCATGAATGGATGCGCTCGGAACTCGGGCCGGAAGCCTATTACGCCGACCGGATCGTGGACACCGTCCGGGCGATCAAAAAGCTTCCCGACCTGATCAACAGGATGGATTATTATTATCCGCCGGCCGGCGGCGCCCCGCCCCCTCCCCCTCTCCCGGAGATCGAGGTGGTTCGTCCGGCGCACTGGGCGGGCTATGCTCTTGCGGCGATCGCGGGCGCGATGCTGGCCGCAATCGCGCTGTTTCTGCTAATCTGAAGCGATGGCACGCGTACTCCTCATCGTCGGCGGCGGAATCGCTGCCTACAAGTCGCTGGAACTGATCCGCTTGCTTAAGAAGGCCGGCCACGCGGTCGTCCCCGTGCTGACGAAGGGCGGCGAGCATTTCGTCACTGCGATGAGCCTCGGGACTCTGTCCGAAAACCAGGTGCACACGTCACTATGGGAGCTGAAGGACGAGGTCGAGATCGGGCACATCCAGCTGTCCCGCTCGGCCGATTTCATCCTGGTTTGCCCGGCCACGGCGGACCTGCTGGCGAAGATGGCCGCGGGCCTTGCCGACGACCTCGCGACGACGCTTCTTCTCGCAACCGACAAGCCGGTGGTGGTCGCGCCTGCGATGAACGTCCGGATGTGGCAGCACCCGGCGACAAAGCGGAACATCGGCCAGCTCGAGGCCGACGGAGTTCGCGTCATCCAACCCGCGGAAGGGGATATGGCGTGCGGCGAGTTCGGCCCCGGCCGGCTGCCCGAGCCGCAGGAAATCATCGACAAGATCGGCGACCTCCTGAAGTGAGCCTGGAAGGCAAGCACGTTCTCGTCACCGCCGGGCCGACCCACGAGCCGATCGATCCGGTGCGGGTGATCGCCAACCGCTCGTCGGGGCGCCAGGGCTTCGCGATCGCGGCGGTCGCTGCCGAAGCGGGAGCACGAGTGACTCTCGTTACTGGTCCTGTGGCGCTCGAAACCCCGGAAGGCGTTCGGCGTGTCGATGTCGAGACCGCGCAGCAGATGGCCGAAGCGGTGACCGCCGCCCTGCCGGCCGAAATCGCCATTTTGGTAGCGGCCGTCGCCGACTGGCGGGTGGAACCCTCGCCCGCGAAGCTCAAGAAGGCCGACGGCCCGCCAGAGCTGAAGTTTCTTCCCAATCCCGATATCCTTGCCGAGCTTGCCGCGAGCGCGAAGCGGCCACGGCTGCTGATCGGCTTCGCTGCGGAAACGGACGACATTGTCGACAATGCCGTTGCCAAGCGCCAGGCGAAGGGCGCCGACTGGATTGTCGCGAATGACGTTTCCGGCGAGGTGATGGGCGGGCGAGTCAACCGCGTGCATCTCGTCACCAGCGAGGGCGTCGAGCATTGGCCGGAGATGAGCAAGGAGGCGGTCGCGCGCCACCTTGTCGAGCGAATTTCGAAGGAGCTTCGATGATCGAGATCAAGCTGACCCGGCTTCCGCACGGCGAAGGCCTGCCACTGCCCCGCTATGCAAGCGAAGACGCGGTCGGGCTCGATGTCGCGGCCGCGGAAGACCTGATTCTGGATCCGGGGCAGCGGCACGCGGTCGCGACCGGCTTCGCAATCGAGATCCCGCGCGGATATGAAGTGCAGGTGCGCCCGCGCTCCGGTCTCGCGATAAAGAACGGAATCACCTGTCTGAACACGCCAGGGACGATCGACAGCGACTATCGCGGCGAGGTGAAGGTCATTCTCGTCAACCTCGGACAGGAGCCGTTCGAGGTCCGCCGCGGCGAGCGGATCGCCCAGCTCGTACCGGCGCCAGTCTTGCGCGCTGATTTCGTCGAGGTCGGCATGCTCGGCGAGAGCGCGCGGGGCTCGGGCGGCTTCGGCTCGACCGGACGGTGACTGCGCTTACCGACGACGAGCTTGACCGCTACGCACGCCAGATCGTGCTTCCGCAGATCGGAGGCGTGGGGCAGCGGAGGCTGAAGACGGCGCGGGTCGCAATCGTCGGCGCCGGGGGTATCGGAAGCGCAGCGATTCCCGCTCTCGCGGCGTCGGGAATCCGGACTTTGACGATCGTGGACGACGGCGAGGTCGAACGGTCGAACCTGCAGCGGCAAACCATCTTCCGCGACGACCAACTGGGCCAGCCAAAGGCAGTGCTGTCGGCTGACTTCGCCCGCGCGCTCAATCCCCACGCGAATGCGATTGCGATCCAGAAGCGGCTCGACAGCGCCAATGCCGAAAAGCTGATCGGCGGGCACGACCTTGTGCTCGACGGAAGCGACAATTTCGCGACTCGGCTGACCGTCAGCGACGCGGCCACCAGGCTCCGGATCCCGCTCGTCTCCGCCGCGGCCGTGCAGTTCCAGGGCCAGATCGGGCTGTTCCGCGGATGGGAAGCGGACAAGCCCTGCTATCGCTGCTTCGTCGGCGACGCTTTCGATGCCGACGATTGCGACACCTGCGCCGAACAGGGCGTGTTGGGAGCGCTCGCCGCCACGGCAGGCAGCTTCGGAGCCTTGATGGCGATCCGGTCCCTGGTCGGCATCGGCGAGGACTCGAGCGGGCGGCTATTCCTGTTCGACGGGCTGTCGCTCGAATGGCGAACCATCCGAATCCCCAAGGACCGCGGCTGCCGCGCCTGCGGCTAAGGCTTCTTCTTCTTGCGCCCCTTCTTCTTCGCAGGCCCCTTTGCGGCTCGCTCGTCGATCAGTCGAACGGCCTCGTCGAGAGTCACGGCATTGGGTTCGACGCCCTTCGGCAAGGTCGCATTGGTCGAACCGTCTGTGGCGTAGGGCCCATAGCGCCCGGCCATCACCTTGATCTCTTTGCCACTCTGCGGGTGAGCGCCAAGAACGGCGATCGGCTCCCGCGAGCCGCCGCGCTGTCCGCCTCGTGCGGCAGCCGCGTCGGCGAGCTTTGACACCGCCGCGTTCATGCCGGTCTCGAACACCTCGGCAGTCGATCCCAGCTTCGCATATTTGCCGTCATGGGCGAGGTAGGGTCCATATCGCCCGATCGAGGCCGTAATCGGCTTGCCTGTTTCCGGATGCGGCCCGATCTCGCGCGGGAGGGACAGCAGCCGTTCGGCCATTTCAGTCGTGAGCTCGTCCGACGGCACATCCTTGGGTATCGACGCGCGCTTGCCCTCCCGCTCCAGGTACTGTCCGAAACGGCCGGTCTTCAGCTCGATCCCATTCCCCAGGTCCTGCGGCCCCTCGCTCGCCTTCGGCTGGCCTCCGGCCTGCCCGAAGTTCAGGGTGTACTTGCACTCGGGGTAGTTCGAGCAGGCGATGAAAGCGCCATAGCGGCCGCCCCGAAGCGACAGTCGGCCGTTGCCGCACTGCGGGCACAGCCGAGCGTCCGAGCCATCTTCCCGCGCCGGATAGAGCCATGGAGCGAGGAACTCATCGATCTGGGCGGTGATTTCCGAAGGCTTCTGGTCCATGACCTCACTGGCTTTGGGCCGGAAGTCGCGCCAGAATTCCTGAAGCAGCTTGTGCCATTCGAGCCGGCCGCCGGACACGTCGTCCAGCTCCTCCTCGAGCTCGGCGGTGTAGTCGTAGCTGACGTACTTTTCGAAGAACCGCTCAAGAAACGCGGTCACCAGCCTTCCACTCTCCTCGGGGACGAACCGCGCCTTTTCGACCCGCACATATTCGCGGTCCTTCAGGGTCTGCAGGATGGATGCATAGGTCGAGGGTCGCCCGATGCCGAGCTCCTCGAGACGCTTCACCAGGCTCGCTTCCGAATAGCGCGGCGGCGGCTGCGTGAAATGCTGCGTCGACTCGACCCCGGTCTTCGCCGGCGAGTCGCCCTGCCGGAGCACCGGCATGCGAGCGCCCTCTTCGTCGTCGGCTTTTTCGTCGACGCCTTCTTCGTAAAGGGCGAGATAGCCGGGGAAAAGGACAACCTGGCCTGTCGCACGAAGCACAGCCCGCCCTGCCCCGTCGGCGAGCTCCACCGTCGTCCGCTCAAGTCGCGCCGATGCCATCTGGCTGGCGAGCGCGCGATTGTAGATCAGCTCGTAAAGCCGCGCATGGTCGCCGGAACCGGCCCGACGCTGTGAGAAGTCGGTGGGCCGGACCGCCTCGTGCGCTTCCTGAGCATTCTTCACTTTGCTCGTGTACTTGCGCGGCTGGTCGGGGACATACCCGGCATCGTAGCGGTCCGTGATGGCGCGGCGGGCGGCGCTGATAGCCTCCCCGGCCATGTCCACCCCGTCGGTCCGCATGTAAGTGATCAGCCCGTCTTCGTAGAGCGACTGCGCAACCCGCATCGT
>DATAKH010000098.1:0-15193 GCA_036261735.1 Sphingomicrobium sp. | reverse complement strand
CGGCCGAGCACGGCCTTAGAGACGGCCGTGCTGGTCCTCGGTCTGGAAGATCCGGTCGACCTCGGCCACCAGGTCCTTCAGGTGGAACGGCTTCGACAGCATTTTCGCTTCCGGCGCCGCGCGGCCGCTCTGCAGGGCGACGGCGGCGAAGCCGGTGATGAACATCACCCGGATGTCGGGGTCCATCGCCGATGCCTTCTGGGCGAGCTCGATCCCGTCCATTTCCGGCATCACGATGTCGGTGAGGAGAAGGTCGTAGCGATCGGCTTCGAGAAGCGGGATCGCCTCGGTGCCGCAGCCGACCGAATCGACCTCATAGCCAACCCGCTGCAGCGCACGCTGCAGGAATTCGCGCATCGACGTGTCGTCTTCGGCTAGCAGGATTCGCGCCATGGTCCCTATCATGCGCTGATGATGCGCCTTTTGCCAGAAGCGAATTGCGCCCAAGAGCGTTGCAGGGGCCCTGTGTCGGTCCTAATCTGGGACAGTTGCAAGTGACCCCGCTCTCTCCTCCGCTGATCCACCCGGCGCGCGGCCCCTTGCCGGTGCTGCTGTCGATCCCGCATTCCGGCCGCGACTATCCCGACTGGCTGCTGCGGTTGTCGAAGCACGGCTCCAAGTCCCTTCAGCCGCTCGAAGACCCGCTCGTCGATCGCCTCGCATGGCGAGCGCTCGGCCAGGGCATTGCCGCAGTCGTCGCACAGGCGCCGAGAGCCGCGGTCGACTGCAACCGCGCGGAAGACGAGGTGGACCCGGCGGCGATCCACCTGCCGCACCGGACACGGCCCTCGCCGCGGGCCCGCGGCGGGCTTGGGATCGTCCCGTCCCGGACCGCTGCGCACGGCCACCTGTGGCGCCACCCCATCAGCCGGGACGAGCTCGAGCGGCGCCTCGATGAAGCCTACCGGCCCTATCATCGAGCGATCGAGCAACAGCTCGCGCTGCTTGTCGACCGCTTCGGCTGCGCGCTTCTCCTCGACTGCCACTCGATGCCGCCTTCCCAGGGGTCGGCGCAGGTGGTGTTCGGCGACCGCTTCGGGCGAAGCGCGGCGCCTTGGCTGCTGTCGGGGGCGCTGTCGATCGCGGGCAAGGCGGGCTTTTCGGCGGCGGCCAACGACCCGTTCGCGGGCGGCCATATCGCCGAGCGGCACGGCTCGCCGCAGGACGGAGTGCATGCGCTCCAGATCGAGATCGACCGGCGCTGCTACCTGACGGCGGGCGGCGAACCGGGCGGGCGTTTCGACGAAATCGCGGCGATGATCGAATCGCTGGCCGTCTCGCTCGGCACCGAGCTGCTGGAGCGGCGCCTTCCGGCAGCCGCCGAATGATCGTCGCATAGGAAAAGCGCCGCCCCGAATGATGCCGGGACGGCGCAGTTCAGGGAGGAACGCGCCATTACTCGGTGCGCGGCCCGGCTAACCCGCGAAGGGGGCGCACGGGACAGCCGGGCTGAAAGCAAGTGGTGCCCTGCGCCGGCCGATCAAGTCGGCCCGGCGCAAAAGCCTCACGCTTCGGCGGTCTCGGCCTGCTTGACCGGTGCCGGCCCTTTGCCCTGAGCGACCTGGCGCGCAAACACCTCGCGGATCTGCGACAGCGAGAACAGGTGGGCGTAGATCAGCGGCAGCAGCCCGCTCTGGTTGAACTTGCGGAGCTTGTCGCCGGGAAGGTCCCGAAGCTTCTCCTCGTCGACCATCTGGAAGCCGCGATAGATGAACGGCTTGTCCGCGCCTTCGGGCTGTATCGCCACTTCGCCGTCCATAAGCAGGCCGCTCTTCTTCAGGTCCTCGAGGAAGGCCGAAGTGCGCTGGCCGGCAGTTTCGAACTGCTCGCAGAACTCGAGGACCGCCTTGGTCGCCTTGCTCGCGTCGCCATTCTCCTCGAACAGCGGCTCGCCCTCCTTGAACTCGCCGATCGCACCCGCGGTCGGATCGAAGCAGAGCGACAGCTCGTCGCTGTCCGGCCGGAGCCGCGCGAGGAGGAACGGGTAGCGGCGCAGGTAGGCGGGGATGTAGAGGTTGCCCTCGGTCGTGCGGCCGTTCTCGTCCATGAAGGCGTTGACCCCTTCCGACAGGCCCATCAGCGCCAGCGGCACCGGATTTTCGCCGACCGCGAAGATGATCGGATAGTGACGGGCAAGCAGCGGGAATTCGTCCACCGTGGCCGGAACCGCGTGGGTCGTTGCGATTCCCGGGGCCTTGTCCACCGGCCGGATCTTCATCTTCGCGTGCGCCTTCGAGTTCAGCGGCTCGAGCGCGGTGTAGAGAAGCGGCAGTTGCTGCTGGGTCGGCGCTTCGGTCGCCATGTGTTTCTCCCGGGTGATCAATGAGGTGGCGCGCGTTCGACGGCGAGCCGGAAATTTGCCGCCGCCTTATGCAACCCCCGCGCTTTTCGCAACTGCTCCGTTGCTTACGGTCACTAAAGTCACGCGATGAGCGACCATTTGCGTGACTTTAAGCAGGTCCGCGAAGGCGCTCTGCGAGCCGCCGCCGGTTCGTGCGATGATCCCCATTGCGCCTCCCTGGCCGAACCAGGAGCCTAAGCGGGCGCGGCCCCTGTAGGACAGCGAAATCGCCCTTGCCTGTTTGTTGGATAGTTTCTGCCTAGCCGGTGCCTATTTGCGCCAGCGCAGCGCGGGCGGCTGCGGTTCGCCTAATTATATTGTGTCCCCGGAATTGCTGAAATTCTGTTGTAGACGAAGCGACGTTGCGCGCCTGCATGAACCCCGCTGCCATTGTTGAGCTGCGCCGGCGCCGCCTGAAGCGCTGCGGGTCCCATCACCAGTCCGGCCCGCCCTCGACGTTAGCACGAAAGCCCACTCGCTGCCCCGCAAAGGTTCATTGATTATTCAACGCTTGCCTGCGACGGCTGGCGCCTCATGGGGCTGTCCGTAACACTCCTCGGCGCGCTGACGCTGATTCCGATGCTGTTCGGCTTTGCCGGCGGCAGCGGGGTGCAGGTGCGCAGCATCGTGGTCGAGGACCAGATCATCATCCGGGTGCCGGTACGGCCGACGCCGCGGGTCGAGTGGAGCGAGCGCAAGGGCCCCGACTGCATCCCGATCCGGGCGATCCAGGGCGCCTTCCTGTCGGCGAGCGACCATGTCGATTTCGTCCTTCCCGGACGGCGCCTGATCCGCGCCGAGCTGGACGAAAATTGCCCGGCGCTCGACTTCTACGACGGCTTCTACCTGAGGTCCGCCGACGACCGAGTCTGCGCGAAGCGGGATTCGATCCGAGTGCGGATGGGCGCGCCGTGCCGGATCGAGCGGTTCCGCGAGCTCAAGGCCAAGGTCCGGCGCTAGCGCCCGCACGTCGGGTTCGTCTTGAACTTTGGCGCCGAAACCATCATAGCCGATGACGACGCGGCGGCCGCTTCGGCCCTGCCTATAACTTCCGGGTTTTGAATGACTTTTGCCGACCTCGGCCTCTCCGACCAATTGCTGCGCGCAGTCGCGGACAGCGGCTATAGCGAGCCGACGCCGATCCAGCGCGGCGCGATCCCGGCCGTGCTGATGGGCAAGGATTTGATCGGGATCGCCCAGACCGGAACCGGAAAGACGGCCGGCTTCGTGCTTCCGATGCTCGACATCCTCCACCACGGCCGAAGCCGGGCGCTGATGCCGCGCTCGCTGATCCTGGAGCCGACCCGCGAGCTTGCCGCGCAGGTTTCGGAGAATTTCGAGACCTACGGCAAATATCACAAGCTTTCGATGGCGCTGCTGATCGGCGGCGTACAGATGGGCGACCAGGTCAAGGCGCTGGAGAAGGGCGTCGACGTGCTGATCGCCACTCCGGGCCGGCTCCTCGACCTGTTCAAACGCGGCAAGATTTTGATGAACGGCTGCGAGCTTCTCGTCATCGACGAGGCCGACCGGATGCTCGACATGGGCTTCATCCCCGACATCGAGGAAATCTGTTCGAAGCTTCCGGCCAACCGGCAGACATTGCTGTTCTCGGCGACGATGCCGCCCCCGATCCAGAAGCTGGCCTCGCGTTTCCTGAAGGACCCCAAGAAGGTGGAGGTGGCGCGCCCAGCGACCGCCAATGTCAACATCGACCAGCGGATCGTCGAGGTGAAGCCCACCGACAAGCGCGACGTGCTCCGCAAGCTGCTTCGCGAAGAGGGCGTCAGGAACGCAATCATCTTCTGCAACCGAAAGACCACGGTCCGCGAGCTTACGACGAGCCTCAAGCGGGCGCGCTTCGCGGCCGGGCAGATCCAGGGCGACATGGACCAGTCGGACCGGATCGCCGAGCTCGACCGGTTCAAGAAGGACGAGATCAACATCCTCGTCGCCTCCGACGTCGCTGCCCGCGGACTCGACGTGAAGGGCGTCAGCCACGTCTTCAACTATGACGTCCCGTGGCAGCCGGACGATTACATCCACCGCATCGGGCGGACCGGCCGGGCGGGCGCAACCGGAATCGCCATCACGCTGGCGACAAGGGCGGATTCGGACCAGGTCGCGGCGATCGAAAAGATGCTCGGCAACAAGATCCCGAAGCTCGGCGAGAAAGCTATTGAGCCGCGCGCTAAGGGCGAGCCAGAGCCGAAGCGGAGCGAGGCAAGGCAGCCGGAGAAGGCCGAGCACAAGCCGAAAGAGCGCGACAAGCCCGAGCGCAAGCCTCGCCCGCCCGAGCGCAAGCCAAGCGCGGCGGAACCGAAAGAGCAGGCGAAGCAAGCCGCCGAGGACGACTCAGAGTGGAACGGGCCGCTTCCCGATTTCCTGAAGGTCAGCGCAAGCTAGCCGGCCGCGGTATCAGCGCTGACACTGGAAAAGCCGCCGGCGCTTCCCTAGCTCGCCCTTCCGACGATGAAGGGAGCCGCGATGACCGATTATGTTCCGCCCAAAGTCTGGAGTTGGGACGAGCCCAGCGGCGGCAAGTTCGCGAACATCAACCGCCCGGTCGCAGGACCGACCCAGGACAGGGCGCTGCCGGTCGGAAAGCACCCGCTCCAGCTCTATTCGCTGGCCACGCCCAACGGGCAGAAGGTCACGATCATGCTCGAGGAGCTTCTCGAGCGCGGCCACGGCGGGGCCGAATATGACGCCTGGCGGATCGACATCGAAAAGGGAGACCAGTTTTCGAGCGGGTTCGTCGCAATCAACCCCAATTCGAAAATCCCGGCGCTGGTCGACCGTAGCGGATCCGAGCCGGTGCGCGTGTTCGAGTCGGGGGCCATCCTCATCCACCTCGCGGAGAAGTTCGGGGAGTTCCTTCCTCCCTCGGGTCCCGCGCGGGCGGAGACGCTGTCGTGGCTGATGTGGCAGATGGGCGCAGGGCCGTTTCTGGGCGGCGGCTTCGGCCACTTCTTCGCCTACGCGCCCGAAAAGTTCGAATATCCGATCAACCGCTATTCGATGGAGGCGAAGCGCCAGTTCGACCTGCTGAACCGACGCCTCGCGGAAAGCGAATATGTCGCGGGCGACAACTATACGATCGCCGACATCGCGGCCTGGCCCTGGTACGGCGGGATCGCACTGGGCCGCAGCTACGAAGGCGCGGCCGAATTCCTGGCGACGCACGAATATGAACATGTGATGCGCTGGGCGAAGCAGGTCGATAAGCGCCCCGCGGTGAAGCGCGGACGGATCGTCAACAAGAGCGAAGGCGGGCTTCGCGAGCGCCATTCGGCCAGCGATTTCGAAGCAATCGCGCAGGCGCAGCCGGCCGAGTAACTAGCGCCGATAGCGCTTCAGGAAGTCCCCGGCCAAATCCCCCAGCCGCGCCTCGGCGATGGCGTCGCGCATCGCCTGCATCAGCCGCTGGTAGAACCACAAATTGTGCTCGGTCATCAGCATGGCGCCGAGGATCTCGCCCGACCGGACGAGATGGTGGACGTACGCGCGCTCGAACTGCTTGCAGGTCGGGCACGGGCAGCCCGGCTCGATCGGATCGCGGTCCTCGGCGAAGCGGGCATTGCGGATGTTGAGCGGCCCGTCGGCGGTGAACGCCTGGCCGGTGCGGCCGGAGCGGGTCGGAAGCACGCAGTCGAACATGTCGACCCCGCGAAGCACCGCCTCGACCAGGTCGTCGGGCTTGCCGACGCCCATCAGGTAACGGGGCTTGTCGGCGGGAAGCATCGGCGCCGCGAAATCGAGGACTCGGCACATCGCCTCCTGCCCTTCGCCGACGGCAAGCCCGCCGATCGCATAACCGTCGAAGCCGATCGCCGTCAGCGCTTCGGCCGAGCGGCCGCGAAGCTCCTCGTCGAGCCCGCCCTGCTGGATCCCGAACAGCGCGCCCTCGCCCGAGAATGCGGCCTTGGACCGCTCCGCCCAACGCATCGAGCGTTCCATCGCCGCCGCCTGCCCGTCGCTGGTCGCGGTGGCGGGGACCAGCTGGTCGAAGGCCATCGCGATGTCGGAGCCGAGCAGGCGCTGGACCTCGATCGAGCGCTCCGGGCTAAGCATGTGCCGCGAGCCGTCGAGATGGCTTGCGAACGCAACCCCCTCCTCAGTCACCTTGGTGAGCTCCGACAGGCTCATCACCTGGTAACCGCCGCTGTCCGTCAGGATCGGCCGGTCCCAGCCCATAAAGGCGTGGAGGCCGCCGAGCTTCGCGATTCGCTCGGCGCCGGGGCGGAGCATCAGATGGTAGGTGTTGCCGAGAATGATGTCGGCGCCCGACGCGCGGACGTCCGCCGGCTTCATCGCCTTGACCGTCGCCGCGGTGCCGACCGGCATGAATGCGGGCGTCCGGATCTCACCGCGGTGCATGGCGATCGCACCGGTGCGGGCCGCGCCGTCGGTGGCATGGATGGTGAACGTCAGGCTGGCCATTGCGGCCCGCGCCTAAGCGGCTTTCGCCGCTGCGGCAATCGCGGTCAGAATGCCTTCGTCAGCCCGATGTTGAACTGCAGGTAGCGATAGGTGAAGCCGGTGCCGACGGGCGTGTTGGTATAGGTGAAGCTGCCTGTGAGCGCCCATGTCTTCTGAAAACGGGGGCTAGTGACCCCGGCGTGGATATAGCGCGAGCTCCGCCAGTTGCTTTCGGAATCGCGCTGCGCTCCGTAACCGGCGGCGCCGAGCAGCTGCCAGCCTCCGACGAAGCGGCGGACCTGCACAACGGGAAGCACCTCGGCGTACCAGCGGGGCGAATAATAATCGAACTCGCCCGGCCGGCTGCTGTGGAAATAGCGGGTCCGCACCTGCGCGCTGAGGCCCCAATCGGGCTTGACCACGTGGACGTAGGTCGCGCGCAGGTGCGTTCGGATGTTACTGCCGGTGAACGGCTGGATTCCGGCAACGAGGGTGACGACGTTGCGGTCGTCGGCCGGAAGGTCGAGCGCGGCGCCGAGGAAAGTGTAATAGATTCCGCGGCTCAGCCCCTGCGGCGTTTCAAGGATGTCGCGCTCGACGAACAGCTCCTTGCGGAAGCGGGATTCGTCGTGGATTCCCGCCGAACCGAGAACGGTGTGGCCGTCGGTGCCCACCGCCGCGTTCCACGTCCATTTGCCGAGCGAGTCGGCGGCGCGGACGTAGACGCGGCCCATCGTCCGCGATCCCTGCCCGAGCGGAGTGAATCGGGCGCGCTCGAAGCGAACTCCCAGGCGCCGGTCGGGCCCGTCGTAACGCAGGTCGAAATTCATGCCGGCCTTGAACACTTCGGTGTCCTCGGCGTCCGACGAATAGAAGACGTCGGCTCCGACCGCCGGCGAAGAGGCGCCGAGCGCGGCCGCGACGAGAAACGCGCTCATTTCGTGCCCCATTTCTTGCGGAGGCCGAGCGCCTCGACCGCATAGCCCCAGACGCAGATCGGCTGCATCATCAGCGCGTAACAGGCGAGGTAGAAGACGAGCCCGCGCGGATTGTGCCGGACCTTCAGCCCCTGGCCCCTGAACATCTTCGCCTGAACCTTGAAGATGACCGCATTCCACAGGATCGCGATCGGGATGACGGCGAGCGTCATCAGCCCGGCGACCCAGTAGAGGTGGAAGAAGACCGCGGCGATGACGCCGGGGATGAAGATGAACGTGTAGGTGGCGTCGACCGGCAGGAACAGCAGGTTCCACCAGATGAACATCTGGGTCAGCCGCCGCCTGAACAGCAGCCCTTCGTGCTGGTTCAGGGCTTCGATGAGTCCGCGCGACCAGCGCTGCCGCTGGCGGGCGAACTGGCGGAAGGTGTTGGGCGCGTTGGTCCAGGCAATCGCGTCCTCGGCGTAGCCGATTCGATAGCCCTTATCGAGCATCGCCCAGCTAAGCACGATGTCCTCGCCGATTACGTCCTGCCAGCCGCCCACGGCCTTCAGCGCGTCGCGCCGGTAGATCGAGAAGGCGCCCTGGGCGACGAGCGTGCCCTGGTAGAGGCTCTGCATCCGCTTAACCGCGGCGATGCCGTGGAAATAATCCCATTCCTGCGCGCCGGTGATGATGTTCTCGCGCGAATTGCGGACGAGGATGGCGCCGGCAACTGCCTGCGTGTTGGGCGGGTCCGACAGGAGGCGCTCGACGATTCCGGTGAGAGCGCCCGGTTGGAGGCGCGAATCGCCGTCGACGGTGACGATCAGCTCGTAGCTGGCCAGCTCCAGACCGGAGTTCAGCGCGGCCGCCTTGCCGCGATTGGCGGCAAAATCGATCAGCCGGACCTCGGCATTGGCCGCCAGGTCGAGGCGCTCGATTTCGTCGCGAACTCGCTCTGCCGTCGAATCCGTCGAGCCGTCATTGAGGACCAGGACCTCGAGCGGGCCCGAATAACCGTTGCCGGCGACGCTCCTCAGCGTATCGGCGATCGCCGTTTCCTCCTGGTAGGCGGCAATGAGGACGGTGATCGGCGGATAGGCGGCCGGCTGCCGCCGCAAAGGACGGCGGTCGAGCAGCAGGCTGACCACCAAGAAGGTGTTCATGAAGCCCGGGACGTAGGCGATGAAGGTGATTGCGAAGAGCGCGAACAAGGGGTGAGTGACCGCTCCGAGCTCCGCCATCCACGGCCGCGACAGGATGATGCTCAGCATAACCCACGAAAATGCGGCGAAAGCGGCGATCCCGAACTTCGCCGGCACCGGAATATAGTATCGATGCCGTCCGCGAGCGCGCGCGGCCACTAGGGTTGTCATGTCGGGAAAAACCTTGCGCTTCTCGTCTGGAGAAGCCGCAGTTACCCGGCGGAGTTAAATGAAAGTTATACGATTATATCAAAATGGATTAACTTTGCGCCGGTAGAAGCAGGCTGGCGTCACCGTAGCTGTAGAAACGGTAACCACCCGCAACGGCGTGCGCATAAGCCGCCTTCATCACCTCGAGCCCCATCAACGCACTGACGAGCATGAACAGTGTCGAGCGCGGGAGGTGGAAGTTGGTCATCAGCCCGTCCACTGCCCTGAAGCGGTAGCCCGGAGTGATGAAGATCGCGGTGTCGCCCTCGAACGCGTGGATGGTCCCGCTGTCGTCGGCAGCGCTCTCGACGAGGCGAAGCGACGTTGTGCCCACCGCGATCAGCCGCCCACCTGCGGCTCGAGCGGCGTTGAGCCGCTCGGCGGTGGCTGCGTCGATCCGTCCCCATTCGGAATGCATCCGGTGGCCGGTCGTGTCGTCCGACTTGACCGGCAGGAACGTCCCCGCGCCGACATGGAGGGTCAGCGTTTCTCGGAGCACGCCGCGACGGTCGATCGCGTCCATCAACCGGTCGGTGAAATGGAGCGCCGCGGTCGGGGCGGCGACGGCGCCTTCCTCGCGCGCGAAGACGGTCTGGTAGTCTTCATGGTCACGTTCGTCGGCGGGCCGTTTCGACGCGATATAAGGTGGAATCGGCATTCGCCCGGCCCGCCCCAGCAATAGCTCGACCGGTTCGTCGCCTTCGAAATGGATTAGAAAACTCCCGTCCTCGGCGCGCTCGCTGACCAAAGCCGCGACTTCGCGGCCGAAGTCGATGCGGTCGCCCGGGCGCAGCCGCTTCGCGTTTCGGACGAACGCCCACCAGCTGCGCGCAGATTCGCGCTTGTGAAGGGTCACCCCGACCCGCGCCTCGCCGCGCAGTCCCTCCAGCTGCGCCGGAATTACCTTCGTATCGTTGAACAGCAGCACGTCGCCGGGCCGAAGCAGGTCCGGCAGGTCGAGGACCTGCCGGTCTGACACCCGCTCGCCCTCGACCAGAAGCAGTTTCGCCGAATCGCGCGGGCGCGCCGGTCTCAGTGCAATGCGGTCGGGCGGCAGGTCGAAATCAAAAAGGTCGACTCGCACTTTCCCTAGCCGGCCGGAGCGCCTTCCATTGCGGGCGCCTCGGTTGGCGCCTGGCCGGCGACCGGCGGGACGGTCACGTCACCCAAATGGGCGTGGACGATCTTCGTCGGCTCGGCCGGGGGCTCGCCCGTGGCGATCGCGTCGACGGCTTCCATGCCGGAGACGACCCGGCCGAAGACGGTGTAGTTGCCGTCGAGCGACGCCTTGGGCGCGAACATGATATAGAACTGGCTGTTGGCGCTGTTCGGGTCTTGTGCGCGCGCAGCGGCGACGGTTCCGCGGAAATGGGGCAGCGAATTGAACTCCGCCTCCAGGTCGGGAAGCTTGGACCCGCCCTGGCCGGTCCCCAGAGGATCACCGCCCTGGGCCATGAAGCCGGGGATAACCCGGTGAAAGATGGTGCCGTCGTAAAAGCCCTGGCGGACGAGCGTCTGGATGCGCTGGACGTGCATCGGCGCGGCGTCGGGACGCATCTGGATAACGACCGTTCCGCCGTTCGACAGGATCAGGGTCAGCCGGTTGGCAGGGTCTGCGACAACTTCGACCGGGGGATTCATGGCGATCTGCTTCTCCGGCGTGGTTTCCGGCGCCGCACCGGCGAGGGTGAAGGCGAGCAGAGGGAGTGCGAGCGATTTCATTGCGATTTCTCTTGGCTTTGGCCGAGCTGACGGGCGACGTCGGCGGCGACCGCTGGGGTTACGAACTTGTCGATCGAGCCGCCATAGCGGGCAATCTCCTTAACCAGCCGTGACGCGATCGGCTGGAGCGAGACGTCGGCCATCAGGAAGGCAGTCTCGATCTTGTTGTTGAGCTGCTGGTTCATTCCGGCCATCTGGAACTCATATTCGAAGTCGCCGACGGCGCGCAGGCCGCGGATGATCATCGACGCCCCTTCGCGCTCGGCGAAGTCCATCAGCAGCGAATCGAAATCGACGACCTCGACCTTGCCGGCTATCCCGACCGTCTCGCGGCGGACCATCTCCAGCCGTTCCTCGACCGTGAACAGCGGCTCCTTGGACGGGTTCGTCGTCACCCCGATGACCAGGCGGTCGACGAGATGGGTCGCCCGGCGGATGATGTCGAGATGCCCGAGCGTGATCGGGTCGAACGTACCCGGATAGACTCCAATCCTGTCAGCCATGATTACCGGTCCCGCTCGATTGCGAAGCGCGCGATTGCGCGCAGCATGTCGGCCTCTTCGCCATGGTCGGAGAGATGGTCAATGCCCTGCTCGACAAGCACCCGCGCCTGCTGGGCCGCGCGCTCGGGCCCGAGGAGCGATACCATCGTCGCCTTGCCGGCCTTGGCGTCCTTGCCGGTGCGCTTGCCAGCCGTGGATTCGCTGCCGCTGTGGTCGATAAGGTCGTCGGTGATCTGGAAGGCGAGGCCAATGTTGCGCGCATAGCCCCGGTACGGTGTCCGGGCATCGCGCGCGAGGCGCATGAGGATGCAAGGCGCCTCGACCGCATATTCGATCAGCGCGCCGGTCTTGAGCTGCTGGAGCCGGGTGACGTCGGCGAGGTCGAGCGACTGGCCCTCGGCGGCAAGGTCCATCATCTGCCCGCCGGCCATTCCGTTTGGGCCGGATGCGCGCGACAGCTCCAGCACCAGCTCGGAGCGCACCAAGGGATCGCGGTCGGTCGCCTCGTGGGCGAGGATTTCGAATGCGAGGGCATGGAGGCTGTCGCCGGCGAGCACGGCAGTGGCTTCGTCGAATGCCTTGTGGACCGTCGGCTTGCCGCGGCGAAGGTCGTCGTCGTCCATCGCCGGAAGGTCGTCGTGGATCAGCGAATAGACGTGGATCGCCTCGATTGCAGCGGCGACCCGAAGCGCCTTCTCATCGTCGATCCCGAACAGCCTCGAAGCGGCGATCGTCAGAAGCGGGCGGAGCCTCTTGCCGCCGCCGACGGCGGCATGGCGCATCGCCGCATAGAGCCGGTCGCGGCTGTCGCCGGGCGCAGTCAGCAGGCGGACAAAGAAATCGTCGACCCGGGTGGAAATCCGGTCGGCTTCGGCTTCGAGGTCGAGCCTTGGGCCGTCGACGAGCTCAACCGACATCGAAGGGCTTGGCCCCCGCCGGCTTTCCGTCGCTTCCGAAGGCGATCTGCTCGATCCGCGCCTGCGCCGACTTGAGCCGGGCTTCGCAATGCCGCTTCAGCTTGTCGCCTTCCTGGTAGAGCTCGATCGACTTGTCGAGCGGCGCCTCGCCCTTTTCGAGCGTCCGGACGATTTCCTCGAGCCGCGCCAGAGCGGCCTCGAAGCTAAGCTCTCCTGAAGCCTGGTCGGATGCGTGTTCGGGCATGTCCATCGGCGTCAGGATGAGCCTCTAACAGCCGCAAATCAACGCTTGAACGGGTCGCGGATGCCCGGAACGATCTCGTCCGCCGGAGCGGTTTCGCCGGCTTCGGCCGCCTCGAGCGCCGCTTCGGCATCGCGCGCATTCTGCTCGCGCTCGGCCCGAAGCTCCTCGATCAGCGCCTGCCGGTCCTCCTCGAAATGCTCGTCCTTGGGAGCAGCGGTGCCTGCCGCCTTCTGCGCCTTGGCGACCGCGGCGTCGAGCTCGCGCTGGGTGGTCAGGCCTAGCGTAACCGGGTCCTTCGGAGTGATGTTGGCAATGTTCCAGTGGCTGCGCTCGCGGATCGCCGAAATCGTCGTCCGAGTCGTCCCGATGAGTTTGCCGATCTGGCCATCGCTGAGCTCGGGGTGGTTGCGTACCAGCCAGGCGATCCCGTCCGGCTTGTCCTGCCGCTTCGACAGCGGGGTGTAGCGCGGGCCCTTGGTCCGCCGGACCTGGTCGGGCTGCCGGTGCATCTGCAGGCTGTACTCCGAGTCCTTCTGGCCCTTCTCGATCTCCTCATGCGTGAGCTCGCCCGCGCGGACGGGATCGCGCCCGGTCAGCTTGGTCGCCGCCGTGTCGTCGGCGATCGCCTGGACCTCGAGCAGGTGAAGGCCGCAGAATTCGGCGATCTGCTCGAAGGTCAAGGACGTGTTCTCGACCAGCCAGGAGGCGGTCGCATGGGGCATCAGGGGCTGGGCCACTGGCATTCTCCAGGAATTCCGAAATGAATAGGGCCGCCCCTTGCGGAGCGGCCGGTCGCCCCCGACTTACTCCCGCAGCGCCCGGTCGGCAAGGTCATGGCGAGACTTCGAGCACAATCTTGCCGACATGCTCTCCCGCCTCCATCCGCGCGTGGGCCTTGCCGGCCTCGGCGAGCGGGAAGGTGGAATCGACAACCGGCTTGAGCCGGCCGCCTTCGACATGGGGCCAGACAGTCCTCGCTATCTCGTCGGCGAGGCTGGCCTTGAACTCGAGAGAGCGCGGCCGAAGGGTCGATCCGGTCAGGGTCAGCCGCCGCCGCATTACCTCGGCAATCTCGATTTCCGTCCTGGCTCCGCGCTGGAACGCGATGGAAACGTGGCAGCCGTCGTCGGCGAGGCAGGCGAGGTTGCGCGGCACATAGTCGCCGCCGACCATGTCGAGCACGACCTTCACTCCCTGCCCCTGAGTCAGCTCCTTGACTGCCTCCACGAAATCCCGGCTTCGGTAGTTGATCGCGCTGTCTGCCCCCAGTTCCTCTGCCCGCCGGCACTTGGCGTCGGTGCCGCAGGTGACGATGACGGTGAGCCCGAACAGCTTGCCGAGCGCGATCGCCATGGTCCCGATGCCGCTGGTCCCGCCGTGGACCAGCACGGTGTCGCCCTCGACGGCGGAGCCGCGCCCGAACAGGTTGGACCAGACGGTGAAAAGCGTTTCCGGCACTGCCGCCGCCTCGACTACCGACAGGCTCGTCGGCACGGGCAGGCACGTTGCCGCCGGGGCGGTGCAATATTCGGCATAACCGCCTCCGGCGACGAGCGCGCAGACGGTCTTGCCGACAAGCTTCTCCGCCCCCTCCCCCGCCTCGACCACTTCGCCGGCAATTTCGAGGCCGAGGATGTCGGGCGCTCCAGGCGGCGGGGGATAAAGCCCGCGCCGCTGGAGGACGTCGGGCCGGTTCACGCCCGCCGCCGCGACCCTGACCAGCACCTCGCCCTTCCCGGGCCTGGGCACCGGCCGCTCGATCAGCGCCAGCTCCTCGGCGCCATCAGGTTGCGGCGCGACGACCGCCTTCATTGTCGCTGGGATAGAGCTGCTCACGGCGATGCGGCTTATTGACTTCGTACCCCCTCGGGTCAACGATTTGCCGATGGACCTCGACGAGCTCTTTCCGGACAAGCCCGGCGACCCGGTCGCCGAGCTCAAGAAGCAGGACCTCGACCCGCTGTCGATCGACGAGCTTGAGGAACGGATCGAGGCGCTGAAAGAGGAAATCTCGCGAATCGAGGCGCACATTCAGCGTGCACAGTCGCACCGCTCGGCGGCGGACGAACTGTTCAAGAAGCCCTAGCTCCCGTCTTTGTTCACCCGATGCACATCAATTCCCTCCTATAAACTGGGGATAAGCGGGCACGCGGGCCTTGATTGCACGTTCCGCGCATATGACATTGGACATCGAGAGCCCCGGGCTCACCCCGGGAGCGGTGGGAGTACCAACCTAAATGCCTACGTTTGCTCGCGAACTCGAAGAGACCCTGCACAACGCGCTCGGCGAAGCCAGCCGCCGCAGGCACGAGTATGCGACCCTCGAGCACCTTCTGATCGCGCTGATCGATGACGAACATGCGTCGAAGGTGATGACGTCCTGCGGAGTGAACCGCGACGAGCTTCGCACCGGGGTGAAGCATTATCTCGACAACGAGCTCGGAGCCCTGGTCGCCGACACCAGCACCGACCCGACCCCGACGAGCGGCTTCCAGCGGGTGGTCCAGCGAGCGATCCTCCATGTCCAGTCGTCCGGCCGCGACGAGGTCACCGGCGCCAACGTGCTCGTCGCCCTCTTCTCCGAGCGCGAAAGCTACGCCGTCTTTTTCCTCCAGCAGCATGACATGAGCCGCCTCGACGCGGTCAGCTTCATCTCGCACGGCGTCGGCAAGGGAACCGCGAGCCCAAGCGAAGTCTCGACCCCCAAGG
>DATAKH010000089.1:0-2027 GCA_036261735.1 Sphingomicrobium sp. | reverse complement strand
AGATCGATCACCAGCCGCGATCCGAGGATCTGCGATCCGCCGCGGTTGAGCTGCACATCGCCGACAAGCGTGATCAGCTTTCGCTCGAGGTCATAGACCGCAAAATTGCCGCGGGCGGTTTCGGACGGGCTCCTGACGACGACCCCGCCGCTGGCGTCGAGGCGCTGGATCTGGATTCCCCCGGCGCTTGCGTAGGCAACGGTGAGCCGCTCGGTGTCGAGCGTTAGCTGCCCCTGGCGGACATGGACGTCGCCGGCGAAGATCGCCCGGTCGGCCCGGTCCTGGACCTCGATTCGCGCCGCCGTCACGTCGACGGGCGCATTGGCGTCATGCCCCTTGAGCGCCGAAACCGGCTCCTGCGCCTGTGCCAGGGCGGCTGCTGCTGCGGAAGCGGCGGCGATTGCGATGAGGATGGCGCGGCGCATCGGCATCATCTGACCGCGCCCTGCGTGATTTTCAAGCGAGCGCCCTGGTCGAGGACCACTTTGCGCTCCGCGAGGTCGGCACGAAGCCGCCCCGCGGTAAAGCGGCCGAGCGACATTTCCCCCTGAACTCCGCCACTGCCGGTCACTTCACGCGCTTTGAGGTCGACGCTGACATCGCTGGTCGCGAGCCGGTATCCGTCCGGTCCCGCGACCCGGATCGGGCCAAGCACCTTCACCAGCTGCCTGTCGATGTCGTAGCGAGCGGCGTTCGCTACGATGGTGACCGGCCCCTGGGCGAGCCACAGCCGGGCAAGCATCCCCCGGATATCGACGATCGGGAGGTCGGAGCTTTGCTGGACGGCCGAACGGGCGACGACCTCGAAGCGCCTGCCCTCATTGTCTTCGCCGGTGTAGCGGGCAGTGTCGACCCGCATCCGTTCGGGCGCGTTGTCGACTTTGTTCTTGTCGAGAATGAAGCTCACATCCCCGCTTCGGTCGAGCGGAGCAAGCGCGAGGAAGGCGATCAGCACCCCGACCGCGACCGGAAGCGCGACTTTCGCGATTCGGATGAGTCGGTCGTGCTTGCTTCCGGGCACCGCCCAATGCTGCCTCACCTCGCGACCGCGGGCGGCCGCTTCAGGCACGACGAACTCCGCGTCTAGCCGTCATGGGCGAAAATGTCCTGGTCGGCCCAGCCGGCGACATCGAGGAGCGCCCGGCACGGGAGGAAGTCGAAGCATCCCTGGACAAGCGCGGTGCGATTTTCGCGCTGCAGCCGTTCGTCGAGCTTTTCCTTCAGCGCATGCAGGTAACGGACATCGCTGGCGGCATATTCTCTCTGTGCGTCGCTGATTTCCGGCGCGCCCCAGTCGCTGGTCTGCTGCTGCTTCGACAGCTCGTGGCCGAGCAGCTCCTTGACCAGGTCCTTGAGCCCATGTCGGTCGGTATACGTCCGAACCAGCCGCGAGGCGGTGCGCGTGCAATAGACCGGGCCGGCGACGATGCCGAGATACTTGCTCATGATGGCGAGGTCGAAGCGGGCGAAATGATAGAGCTTGAGCCGGTCGCGGTCGGCGAGCAGCGCCTTGAGCCGGGGTGCCGAATAGTCGCTGCCGACTGCGAAGCGGACGAGATGCTCGTCGCCCCTGCCATCGGAAAGCTGCACCAGGCACAGCCGGTCGCGGCCTGGGAACAGGCCCATCGCTTCGGTGTCGACGGCAATCGGCCCGTCGGCGAAGGCGACATCTTGCGGCAGGTCCTCCTCGTGGAAATAGATGCTCATTCGCTTCCCTCGTGATTCGGCACCGGCACTGAGTACGCTTCTGCCCGGCGGTTGTCCGAGCCTTAGCGCAGGGCGCAAACGAATCACTAGAGCGCGCACATTTTTTCATGTAAGGCTGTGGGCGGTGTGTGGATAAAATGCACGCCGAAGACCGGTTGCGCCGTTGATGCCCAGCGCGTTGGTTATAGTCGGTTGGGGCACAAGGATTAATTACGGGCATGGGTTTCGACAGAGGGCGTAAGGGCGACCGCGGCGGTCGCGGCAAAGACAAGCGCGACGGGTTCTTCGAGGAAAGTTACAGCGACCGCGGTGGCTTCGAG